>DAIQBE010000016.1:0-16701 GCA_036781325.1 Leadbetterella sp.
CAACCCATAATACCCGCAGAATCGGCTGAAATAGAGTTGCTTACCCCTTTTTTACTTGCGATTTCGTTAAATGTAGCTTCCCCAACCGGAGACCTGCAAATATTTCCTAAACACACAAAAAGAACTTTTCTCATTTATTGAAAAATTAGATACTATTGGTCTTTTTCTAATAAAGGTTGCTCATTTTCATCTACTAAAACAAACACAGTTTCTCCTTCTTTTTTCATTAAATACTTTTCTCTTGCAAATTTTTCTAAAGCAGAAGTGCTCCCCAAAATCTGTTGTTCTTCTTTTTTTATTACTTTAAGCTCGTTTTCAAAATAATTTTTTTGAGTTTCTAATTTTTTTAAATCTAGGGCAATTTTAAATTGCGTGTATAAATTAGATCGGTCAAAAAAACATAACCAAACAAAGAAAACTAGGGAAGAAATAATATAGAAACTATATTTCTGAAAGCGAGGGGGCATTACTTTTTTCATGTTTTTAAGGGAAAGCAAAATTTTCTACAACAAATCTAATAAATAAGACGATAAATTTAAAAAAAAGCATTGATAAATTATTTACCAATGCCTTTTTAAATAAATTCTTATTTTTTTAGAATTTTAACCCAGGGAAATAAGCAGCATCTCCCAATTCTTCTTCAATTCTTAACAATTGATTGTATTTAGCCATTCTGTCAGACCTGGAGGCAGACCCAGTTTTAATTTGACCCGTATTTAATGCAACTGCAAGATCTGCAATTGTGGCATCTTCAGTTTCGCCAGAACGGTGAGACATTATACTTTTGTATTTATTTCTATGAGCTAAATTTACAGCATTTATTGTTTCAGTTAATGAACCTATTTGGTTTACTTTAACTAAAATAGCATTCGCTATATTTTTGTCTATTCCTTCTTGAAGTCTTTTTACGTTAGTTACAAACAAGTCATCTCCAACTAACTGGATTTTCTTTCCAGCAAGTCTAGTTAATTCTGCCCAACCATCCCAATCGTCTTCGGCCATACCATCTTCAATAGAGCAAATAGGGTATTTGTCAGCCCACTCGTTCCAATATGCTGCCATTTCCATAGAAGTTAATTGCTTTCCGCTCGATTTTTTAAAACTGTATAAGCCTGTTTTAGAATCGTAAAACTCAGATGCAGCCGCATCCATGGCAATAAATACATCCTTTCCTGGTGCAAAACCAGCTTTTTCTATAGAAGTTAAAACTATTTCTATAGCTTCTTCATTCGAGCCAATATTAGGGGCAAAACCGCCTTCATCACCTACATTTGTAGAATAACCTTTTGATTTTAACACTTTTTTTAAGTTATGAAAAATCTCAGTACCCATTCTTAATGCATCTGAAAATGTATCAGCATTTGCGGGCATTACCATAAATTCTTGAAAATCTATAGAATTATCTGCATGAGAACCTCCGTTTAAAATGTTCATCATGGGCACAGGCAAAGTGTTGGCATTAACACCTCCTAAATAACGATAAAGGGGCAAACCTGTTTCTTGAGCAGCGGCTTTGGCAACGGCTAAAGAAACTCCTAGAATTGCATTAGCTCCTAACTTCGATTTATTTGGAGTTCCATCAAGCTCAATCATAACTTGATCTATATAGTTTTGTTCTAAAACATCAACGCCTAATAACTCAGAGGCTATTTCTTCGTTTACATTTTTGACAGCTTTCAATACCCCTTTACCTACATATACTTTATCATCATCATCACGAAGCTCAACGGCTTCATGAATTCCTGTGGATGCACCAGAAGGTACAGCAGCACGCCCTAAATATCCAGTATCAGTTAATACATCCACTTCTACAGTTGGGTTTCCTCTAGAATCTAAAATTTGGCGAGCATGAACTTTAACAATTTGACTCATTTCTTAAAATTTAAATTAATAATTCGGCTTAATCCTATTTATTGTTTGAATTGTACAAAATACCTTCAAATCAACAAAATGTAAGTACAAAGTAAATAAATATTTTATGCTTTGTACTATTTATAAATTCAAAATTTTGTAAATTCTTCCTTACCTTTCTAGTTTCAGTATTATTTTTGCATAGTTTTGAAGTAGAAAATGGGCTTAACAATTAATAGCAGTTATTAATGTTTTTAAAAATGAAGACTTTTCTTTTATTATTTTTTCTTTATTTGGGCATAAATTCTATCTCCGCTCAGACAAAAGTTATTTCTCTGGATCCACAAGTTTTTTTTGAAGGGTTAAAATCAAATAGTAATCCCCAATTGATAGATATTAGAACTGAATCAGAATTTGAAACAGCACATATTAAGAAATCCATTCATTTAGATTGGAGTAGTTTAGATCTAGAAGAGCGTTTATTGAAAGGATTCAACAAAGATAATTCGATTTTTATCTATTGTCAAACTGGTAAAATAAGCGAAGGAGCCACCTTGTTTTTAGAAGAATTAGGCTTTGAAAAAATTTACTATTTAAAAGGAGGTTTTGAAAATTGGATTAGTAAATCAAAGCCCTATGTGTCTAATTCTAAGGATATGAAACCTTTAGCGTTTCTTTCCATAGAGAATTTTAACAAAAAAGTACTAGCAAATACTTTTGTATTAGTTGATTTTTATGCAGTTTGGTGTGGTCCTTGCAAAAAAATGGACCCAATATTAGAAAAAATTGATCTAGATTTTGCCAAACTCTCTTTATTTAAAATTGATGCCGAAAAAAATGTTAGCATTACTGAAAACTATGAAATAGAAGAAATTCCTACATTAATATTGTTTAAAAACGGTAAGCAAATTTGGAGAAATACGGGTTTAATAACCGAAAAAGAAATTTTAGAAAAAATTAATTAATTTAAACAAGTTTAAAATCTTATTTTTGTTTTCTTTATTGTTCTATTTTTTTAATAATTTAAAATTCGGAGGGTTTAAAATTAAAGTTTTGTTTGGTTTTAAATTTTTGAATTGACCATATGATTGCATATTTAAAAGGAAAACTCATTGAAAAAGATCCCACTCATGTGGTTATCGATGTTTCCGGGGTTGGATATTTTGTTAAAATTTCTTTACAAACTTATTCTGCTTTACAAAAAGGGGAAGAAGCAGTTTTGTTATATACAATTTTAATTGTAAGAGAAGATTCTCACACTTTGTTTGGTTTTTTTACTAAAGATGAACGAGAGTTATTTGAACATTTGATAAGTGTTTCTGGAATTGGTCCAAGTATAGCTTTAGTTTTTTTATCATCTTTGAGTTCTATCGAAATTAAGCAGGCTATAATTTCTGAAGATGTAAAAACTATTCAAAACATTAAGGGAATAGGTGCGAAAACTGCCCAAAGGGCTATTATCGAATTAAAAGATAAATTAAAGAAAGAAGTACTAGCCGAAGGTTATAATCCAACTATTTTTGCTGGTCAAAATCATACCTTACGTTCAGAAGCCTTAATGGCACTTACCACATTAGGAATTCAAAAGGCAAATGCCGAAAAAAGTATAGATACAATATTGAAGCGAACGGGTGGGGATGTAAGTTTAGAAGAATTAATAAAACTTTCTTTGAGATAGGATTTAATTGAAATAAAAATCTTAATTGCGTAGAATATTGGCAAGATTTTAGTCGTTTTACTACAATTACTCTCTATAAATGCATTTTGTTTGCTTTTTATGCAAAAAAATAACATAATTAAAAATTTTTTACTTTTTATATCACTTTTGTTTTCGGAAGCTTCGATAGCTCAAACAGTTATGGAAGATACTTTACAGAGAAAAAAGCAACTTACGTTTTTTAAAAATTGGAAGGATACCTATCTAAACAGATTTAGTTATCAATCTACCCCACTTTTTAATTTTTTCCCCGACAGTTTAAGAACTAAAGTAACTTATAATTCTGAAAAGGGTAATATATCAATTAATGAAAAAATTTCTGAAAAAATTGATTTAAAAATCCCACAATCTATGTCATTTAATGAATATTCCAGTATTCAAAATGCCATGATAAGAAAAAGTATTATGAGAGATTTAGAGAAAGCTCAAGATGGTAATACTTCTTCCTCTGGAAAAAGGCTTAACCCCTTATTAGAAAAAAATCCGATTCTAGACCGATTATTTGGAAATAAAGTTCCAGAATTTAAACCCAATGGGTTTGTAAGTATTGACCTTCGTGCGGGAAGCCAATTTATTAATAATCCCACTACTCCTTTAGCTTTACGAAGACAGCCTATTTTTGATTTCGATCAGCAAATCGCTATAAATTTTAATAATTTATTTAATAATCAGGCTGGTAGCCAGTCTGGAGAAGATTTTGAAACACCAAATCCATCTCCAAGCCAGGGACAAGGTACAAGAGTTTCTGAAGTTAGAAATATTCTTCAAAAAGCCGGACAGGCAAAAGAAAAAATGAATATTTTAGGAAACTTTGACACTAAATCTTCTTTTGGGTTTGAAAATCGTTTTAAACTTAATTTTAAAAATGAGCCTGAGGATATATTGCAAAAAGTGGAGCTGGGTAATGTAAGCATGCCTGTAAGAAGCCAATTAATTCCAGGCGTTCAGAATTTATTTGGTTTTAAAGCGGGGTTGCGATTTGGGAAATTGGATATTACCACTGTAATTGCTCAGCAAAGGTCTAGGACTGAATCTATTGTGATAAGTGGAGGCAATCAGAGCCGCCCTTTTGAAATAAGGTGTGACAACTACGATGAAAATAGGCACTTCTTTATTTCCCATTTTTTTAGAGATAAATATGAAAAATCTTTAAAAAATCTCCCAATGGTAACTTCAGGAGTTAGAATTACTAGGATTGAAGTTTATGTTACGAACAGAACTAATAATTTTAGTTCTATGAGAAACTTGGTTGGATTATCAGACTTAGCTGAATTAAAACCCTATAAATCAGATGTGGTTCTACCAAATAGAGCCATAGCAGCGGCTGATAATAACGCAAATAATTTATATGATAAGCTTTCTAATAATACGGATTTTAGAAGAATTGATAATACCACAAGCGCATTAACTGCTTTACAATTGAGAAATGGTGATGATTTTGAAATACTTAGAGGCGCCAAAAGACTTACAGATAGAGAGTTCGAATTTCAGCAGGAGCTAGGTTATATTTCTTTACTGACTCCTTTAAGAAACGACGAAATACTGGCAGTAGCTTACGAATACACCTACCAAGGAAGAGCCTATAAAGTGGGAGAAATGACCGAAGATTATGTAAATAGAAAAGAAGACGAAGTAATAATGCTAAAATTGTTAAAATCTTCTACCATAAGAAATAGGTTGAACAATCCAATGTGGGACCTGATGATGAAAAATGTTTATACCCTTGCCCAAGGGCAAATTAAAAGAGAGGGATTTCAATTGAGAATCGTATATAAAGATGACCAAACTGGAATGGATACACCTAATTTGCAAGAAGGGATTAGGTTAAAGAATAAGCCTCTTATTGAAGTACTGGGATTAGACAAGTTGAATTTTAATAATGATCCAATAAAGGATGGAAATTTTGATTTTGTAGAGAATGTAACCATTGATGAGAAGCAAGGCAAAATAATTTTCCCCATTTTAGAACCATTTGGATCACATTTGAATAAACTTTTTGATGATAGTGAAACCGCTTTGAAACAAAAATATGTATTTGATGAACTCTACAGAAAAACCTTGGTGGATGCTCAGCAAATAAGTTTAAAGAATAAATTTTTCCTCTCAGGAAGTGTGCAATCTGGCGGTTCAGAAATTTCTTTGCCTTTGGGTGCTTCTGGGGCTTCTGTCCGGGTTTATGCAGGTGCTACCGAACTTCAGCAAGGCACAGACTATACGGTAGATTCTCAAAGAGGAAGTATAATAATAACTAACCAGAGTATTCTAAGCTCCGGCAGACAGATAAGAGTAGATTACGAAAGACCCGATTTGTTTCAAGCTCAAATACGAAGACTTTTTGGGCTTAGATTAGATTACACCATTGGTAGACACCTAAGATTGGGTGCAACATTAATGGATTTAAGAGAAAATACTCCCGGTTTTATCACAAGAACCTCACTTGGAAACGAACCTGTAAACAATACGCTTTGGGGAATAGATGTAAATTTAAAGCGGGATATTTATGGACTAACCAAGGTGCTTGACAAATTGCCTGGTATTCAAACCAAAGAAATGTCAAGTATAATTTTTAATGCCGAATTTGCACAGTTAAGACCAGGAGTAAATGATAAACGGGTAAAAGGAAATTCAATGATTGATGATTTTGAATTTGCTAGAAATATTAATGATTTAAGCAGACAACCCAACAAATGGAGGCTTGGATCAACCCCAGGAAAAATTCTAGAAAGTATACCGAATCTAGTTCAAAACCCTTATCAATATAATTTTAACAGAGCAAAAATTTCAGTATATTCCGTAGATCCTTCTGTTTACATAGGGGGAAATGGCTTCGGTAATGGTGCCAATGTAATTCCAGACAATATTAGAAATGAAGCAAATAACAATATTTATGAAAGAGGATATCAAATCCAAGAGATTTTCCCAGGCAGATCCCGACCACTTTTTGGACAACAACTGCCTTCTGCAGTATTAGATATTTCCTATTTTCCTGCTGAGCCAGGAATGTATAATTATAATCCAGATTTAAATTCAGAGGGTTTATTAAATAATCCTTCAAAAAATTTCGGATCTGTAATGAGAGGAATAACTTTTGATGCAGATTTTGATAATTCAAATATTGAATATTATGAATTTTGGGTGCTCGATCCTTTCGCAGACTTTGTTAGAGACGGAAGTTTAAATGGAAATAGAAGAAATACCACGGGTGGAAAACTGTTAATTCAACTAGGAGATATTTCCGAAGATGTAATTCCTGACAGCAGATTCAATTTTGAAAATGGAATAAAAACAGGACAAGGAGTTAATTCGGATCCAGTTCAAACCAAATGGGGACAGGCACCAAGAACGCAATTTATTACGGACGGTTTTGATAATTCAGAAAGCATTAGATTAAAGCAAGATGTGGGCTTGGAAGGATTATCGAATACTTCAGAGGCTGTATTTCCTCATATTAGTGAGTATCTTAAAGCAGTGGATACCAAAGTTACCAACCCACAAAAAAAGGCGATGATTAAAGCCGACCCATCAAAAGATGACTTTAATTTCTTTTTAGACCCTATTTTTGATACTAGAAATTCTAGCTTTTTAGAGCGGTTTAAAAATTATTTGGGGATGGAAAACAATGCTCCCCCAATTTCTACAGATACTCAAAATAATTCTACTATAGTTAATAATCAGGCGTCTACGAATCTTGCAGACAAAGAAGATATAAATCAAGACAATACTATAAACGAAATTGAGGATTATTTTGAATATGAAATTGACTTTAAACCCGGACAATTAGAAGTAGGAAAAGGGTATGTGGTAGATAAAGTAACTACTGGAAATGCAACTTGGTATTTACATAGAATTCCTATTCGGAAGCCCACAAGAAGTTTTCCTTTAGGCAAAGATGGATTTAAATCTATTCGTTTTGTCCGTTTGGTGACTACTGAATGGGTGCAGCCTGTGGTGTTAAGATTTGCAACTATGCAGCTGGTTTCAAATCAATATCGTGTATATGACAAAAGTTTAACTGACGAAAGTCCGATTGAAATATTGGAAAATGATAATTCAGTAATTTTTAAAACCGCTTCCGTAAATATAGAAGAAAATGGCTGCACTGAGGCTGGGGACTGCAATATTAAAGCTGGAACAACTCCTTATGTGGTTCCGCCAGGGTTTATTAGAGATAGAGATTTTACATCTCAAGCGGTTATTCAATTTAACGAGCAGTCGCTCAATCTCTCTGTAGAAGGTTTGAAAGGTGGGCAAAGTAGGGCGGTATTTAAGAATACCAAGTTAGATTTGAACATGTACAAAAGACTTAAAATGTTTATTCATAGTCAAAATCCATTGAACCAAGATAAAATTGCGAGTGCTTTTATAAGAGTTGGAACTGACTTGAAAAATAATTATTACGAAATCGAGATTCCAAATCTAAGCAATACCATTAACGGAGCCCCTGGAGAACCCACTCTAATATGGCCAAAGGAAAATGAACTGGATATACCTTTAGACCTACTTAGAAATTTAAAACTAGAAAGAAATAGAACTTCAGCTCCGATTAACAAAAGATATGGAGGCAAAAAATTGATAGATGTGGTGGGTACAGTTTCTGGTACTTCCGCAAGGTTATCGGAGGAAGAGGAAACTATCGTTCGTCAATATAAAATTTCTGTAATAGGTAATCCAGATTTAAGCAATGTGTTAACTATTATGATGGGTATTAGAAACAATGACACCATAAATAAAAATATTGGAAAGGATTTTACAATTTGGATGAATGAATTGAGAGCATTTAAATTTGATCAAGAACCAGGAGAGGCGGGGATACTTTCTGCAGACATAAAATTAGCCGATGTTGCAACTGTTATGATCAATGGCAACTTTAGAAATTATGGTTTTGGTGGGGTGCAAGATAGAATTTCAGTTAGATCCAGAGAATTAAGTCAAGGAATTGGAATTGCTTCAAATATTCAAGTTGACAAATTTTTTCCTTTAAAATGGGGTTTAAGTGTTCCTTTATTTGTCAATTATGACCAACAACAAATCATCCCAACCTTTAATCCTTTAGATCCAGACATACGCTTAGCAGATGCACTTGCTAATAGGGGGATTTTTCAGCAAAACCTTAGTAAAGAAATAGTGGAGGAAAATTCGACTACAAGAGGATTCAATTTTACCAATATTAAAAAAGTAAAAACTAAAGCAAATGCAAAAGATCATTTTTATGATATAGAAAATTTTACTGTTTCATATGCTCAAAATCAAATTGAAAGAAGAAATGTCATAATTGAGCAGTTTTTACATACTCAAAATAGAGCTTCTTTAGGTTATCAATATTCACCAAAAGGGTTTGAATGGTCGCCTTTCAAAAAATCTAAGAAATTGGAAAAGGCAAGCCGGCAATGGCTTAAAGAATTTAATCTTTCTCCAATTCCTAATCTAATTTCTTTTAGAACAGATTATGACAGAAGTTATATTAAAACTCAATATAGAAATTCAAATTTAGGTTTAGAGGGAATATCTCCAAATGTTATTAAATATTTTTTAGGAAATAGGCTGTATGACGCTCAATGGAATCTTACTAAATCAATAACCTTTACCTATAATGCTCAAATGAATTCAATTCAAGATGATATTGATTCTATTACAACGGAGCAAATTAAATTTTTTGACGGCATAAAAACTTTAGGAAGAGCCAAAAATTATACTCAAAAAATGCAAGCAACCTACCGTTTGCCTCTCGATAAATTTTTCCTTCTGGATTGGGTGAAGGCAGATACTAGATTTAATAACAATTTTGGGTATCAAGCTGGCTCTTTTCAGATTAAAGATGAAAATGAGGCATTGTTTGGAAATATGCTTGAAAATGGGAGGGAAGCTGCAATAAATGGACAAGTGGATTTGGTGAAATTATATAATAAGTTAAAGTTTTTGCGCTTAGCGAATGCTCCAAATGCTCCTAAAAAGGTATTCACAAGAGCACCAGGCGATGATGAAGAAATTAAACTTTCATCAAATAATGTCACAAAAAGCATAACAAGAGTTTTGATGACAGTCAGAGGCATAAACTTTAACTATAGTATTTTTGAAACTACACTATTACCAGGGTTTTTACCTTCACCAACTTTTTTTGGCTTAGATCATCATAATGATTTTGCTCCAGGATTAGAATTTGTAATGGGGAGTCAAAACAGAAATATTCATAAACAAGCGGCACAAAAAAAGTGGTTGTCTGAAAGCATAATTCAAAATAATCCATTTACGCAAACTAGAGGAGTGAAATTTGACTTTGGAACTAACCTTGAACCCTTTAGAGGTTTTAGGATGCAAATAAAAGGAAATCTTACCAGAGGAGATAGTTATCAAGAAATGTATAGACCGGAAACTGTTGGTGGAGGATTCGCTACTTTAAATCCGGTTCGAAATGGAAATTTCAGTATGTCTTTTTGGTCTTTTAAAACAGGTTTTAAAAAAATAAGCAACGATTCTTTGTCACTATACCAATATGATATTTTTGACAAGATGGTAGCTAATAGGGCGGTGGTATTGGAGCGTTTAAACAAAATTAATCAAAATACAGAAGGCCAACTTATTGGGAAATATGATTTAAATTCACAGGATGTATTAATACCCGCTTTCTTTTCGGCTTACAGCGGACAATCTTTGGATAAAATTTTTGAAAAATCATCGAAACGAGGAAGTAAAACCTTTAACCCGTTTTTAGCTTTTCCTATGCCCAATTGGCGTGTAGATTACCAAGGTTTGGAGAAATTTCCACTTTTTAAAAGATTATTCAATTCAATTACAATAAGCCACCAATATTCAAGCACCTATAGTGTAGGTAACTTCACGTCTTCCTTAGAGTATGGCTCTCAAGTACTTAATCTTTTAATTAGAGATTACCCATTGGGAGATAAAACAGTTTCAAATATTGGCAGTATTCCATTTTTAAATCAAACGCCTTTGTTTGCTCCTACATTTATAATGAGCACGGTTTCAATGGAAGAAAAGTTTTCTCCTCTCATTGGCGTGCAATTTACTACCAAAAAGAATTTCACTGGGGCAGTTAAATGGGATAAAGAGCGACGTGCAGCATTAAATCTTTCCAACGCTCAAGTTGCAGAATATAATTCTAATGATTTTACCTTAGGAATAGGATACCGAAAAAACAATGTAAAATTGCCTCTGAGAGGAAAAGACGGTAATTATATTGTGCTAAAAAATGATTTAAATTTCAGAATAGATTTTACCAGTAGAGATATTAAAGCACTTCAAAGGCGTCTTGATGGGGATGTGGTTCCCATTCAAGGAAATTATAATTTGCAAATAAGGCCACAACTTCAGTACCAAATTAATAAAAAAATCAATATGGGAATGTATTGGGAAAAAATGGTGAATTCTCCTTTTACTTCTCTTTCTTATGAAAGAAGATCTTCCATTTTTGGCATAAATGCCCGATTTAATCTAGGAGATTAAAATGGGTTAATTCGCATAATCAAATTAAATTGACGTTCCATTTAAGTTAATTTAAATTTGATATTTTTTTGAATCTGGAAACTCCATGAAGCTCTTAAATAAAAAGAAATAATTTTGTAATTTTTGTAATTTTTATAATGAAATAAAAAAGTATTTAAAAAAGGCGTTTTTCAGTTTTAAACTTTTAAATCAAAAAAGACGTTTATGATTAAAATTAAACCAATTAACCATGTCTCGATTCTTAGTATACCCCTTAATTTTCTTAAGTATATTATCATTTAATTGCTCAGGAAACTCAAAATCTATAGTTTCAACCTCTTCTAAATTGGATAGCACCATTGCTTCAGTAGAAACTAAAGAACCAAATTCTAAATATAAATCTGCATATATTGGACAAACTCGAATACAAGGTATTAAAACTGCCACTAAGTATTCTTTTAAAGTACTTACAGAAAAATTAAGCTCCCCATGGGGAATGACTTCACTCCCTGATGGCAGATTGTTAATTACCGAGAAAGCAGGAAATTTGCGAATTGTTAAAACCAATGGTGAAATGAGTGAAAAAATTTCAGGCCTGCCAAAAGTAGATGAAAATGGACAGGGAGGTTTATTAGGCATAACTTTGGATCCTGACTTTCTGCAAAATCGCATGGTATATTGGGCATTTGCAGAGCCTGTTTCGGGGGGAAACCACACCGCAGTTGCCAAAGGTAGATTGAGCAATGACGAAAGTAAAATAGAAAATGCTGTGGTAATTTATAGAGCTACTCCTTCGCACAAAGGTAATTTACACTTTGGTGGAAGAGTGCTTTTTGATAAAAATGGATATTTATTTGTGAGCACTGGAGAAAGATCAGATAAAACTACTCGCCCACAAGCCCAACAATTGAATTCTAGTCTTGGTAAAATAATAAGAATTACTAAAGACGGATTGCCAGCACCAGGCAATGCCTTAGCTAAAATGCCAGAAGCTAAACCAGAGCTTTATTCTTATGGACACAGAAATGTACAAGGCTTAACTATAAATCCGGTAGACGGTGATTTATGGTCTAATGAGTTTGGGCCAAGAGGCGGCGATGAAATAAATCATGTAGTGGCAGGCAATAATTATGGGTGGCCAACCATAACGTATGGAATTGAATATGGAGGCAACAAAATAGGGGACGCTATTCAACAAAAAGAAGGAATGATGCAACCGGTTTATTACTGGGATCCATCAGTTTCTCCATCTGGTATGACTTTTTATACAGGTTCTCAAGTTTCCGAATGGAAAAACAATCTTTTTGTGGGTTGTTTAAGCGGAATGCACATAGCTAGATTGGTAATAAAAGACAATAAAGTAATTGGTGAGGAACGACTTTTAAGTGAGGAATTCCAACGTTTTAGAGATGTTCATCAAGGTAAAGACGGTGCTTTATATGCGGTAACTGACCAAGGAAGATTGTATTGGATAGGGAAGTAGTGATTTTACTCCTTTAAATTTATTTATAAAGCCACCGAAATCTATTTTGGTGGCTTTTTTTATGGATTTTATGGTTTTATTTTAATTATGAAGTATACTTTTTTGACTAAAAATTTCAAATTTTCATGTAAAGTTTAAAACTAGGTAATATCATGATTCTAGATTGTTTATTTTTGACTTAAATAGATGTCACTCCAAGTCCAATATAGGCTGAGTTTAGGAATACTTTAATTAGACGTCAATTAAAAAATCCTTTTTATTCCTTACTTTATCATGCTTAAGTACTTCAATAAGCAGAAAAATTTGTAATTTTGACAAATTTCGAATATCATGTTTTCCAAATTTTTTTTCCAATAGCTAAGAGCATATTTTTTTCGACCATAAAATATAGAAATTAGATTTTTTATCTGAAAGTTTTAGGTTAGAAGAAATTATCTTTTACAAATACTGCAAATTTTATTTTTAGCAATGATTAAGACATTAGCTCAACTTATCCTTAAGAAATTTGGATATCATATTGTAAAAAGTCAAGTTCAGACTGACAATTATCTACTTAAGAATATTGATAAAACAGTTTTAGAAGCAATAAAATCTAATTCTATGCTGTGTGATGCTCGATTGATTAATATTGTTGAGGTTACGAATTATTTAACTTCAAAAAAGATAGCAGGTGATTTTATAGAATGTGGTGTATGGAAAGGAGGTGCTGTGGCTACAATGGCCAATGCCCTAAAGTTAGCATCTGATTTCAGAAAGTTACATTTATTTGATGCATTCGATGATATTTGTGAACCTGATGCCTTATTGGATGGACAAAGAGCCATTGAAGAAGTAGGTGGAAGAGAAAATGCACAAGGAAGATTAAAGCCTATAAATGGTATTTATCAAAAAATGGGGAAGGAAGGTCCAGGTAATGAACGTCATGTTTTGGAATTATTGAAAAATATAGTCAAATATCCGGAAGATAAGATTTTTATCCATAAAGGATGGTTTCAGGATACTTTGCCAATAGCTGCACCTACTATCAACAATATTGCCCTTTTGCGTTTAGACGGAGATTGGTATGCATCTACTAAAGTTTGTTTAGCGTATCTTTACGATAAAGTAGTACAAGGTGGAGTTATAATTATAGATGATTATTTAACCTATGAAGGATGTAAACTGGCAGTAGATGAATTTTTGCTTTCCAGAAATGAGTCTCCTTTTATGTTTAGAGTAAATAGCGATTGCGTTTGTTGGGTTAAGTAATTTTTTTTTCGTTGAAAATCTTATGTTTAAAATGGATGGGATTGAACCGAGAAAGTATTTGTAGAAAGGGAAGGTTTCAATTTAAAATAGGTGTTTAAAGTTCTAATCCTATAAAGGTATTGTATGAAAAGAAGAATATAAGCAGCCTGGCAAAATAGGTGTTTTACCATTTTATTTGAAAACTAAAATAATATTTAAAAAATCATAATTAAAATAGTAAAAAAGTAGTTCTTATTTATAACCAAGTTTCAATTAGCATTAAATAATACAGTAAAATCAATCAAAACCATAAAAAATGAAAAACAAAATTCTTTTTAAAATCTTTATTTCGGCATTTTTTCTCTTTACGAATTACTCAGTTTTTGCTCAAAAAAAATGGGGAGGAATGACCCTTTATACGGTCAGAAACGAAATGAGCAAAGACCCAAAAGCTACATTGAAGGCTGTTTCTGATTTGGGATATAAATTCATAGAAGCTGTTGAATACAAAGAAGGCAAGTTTTATGGAATGACTCCATCGGAATTTAAATCCTACACCAAGAGCCTTGGTCTTAAGCCTATCAGTGTACATATGGGTGCTATGACCACTTCAAATGCAGATGAACTTATTGCAGATGTAAAAGCGGCCGGCTTTAAATATTTTGTAGCCCCAGTGCCACCAATGGGCATGTTTAAATTTGATCCAAAAAAACGTTCACTTTCAATGACTGATGATGTAGAACATCTTACTGCTGTTTTGGATACTATCGCTCGTAAAGTTGATGCAGCAGGTCTTGAATTTTTATATCATAATCATGCATTTGAGTTTGAAAAAAATAGTAAGGGAATAGTTCCTATGGAGTATATGTTGGAACACCTTGATGCTAAATATGTAAACTTCCAAATGGACCTGTATTGGGTTACTAAAGCAGGAGTCGACCCTGTGGAATTGTTTAAAAAATATCCAGGCCGTTTTAAAATATGGCATGTAAAAGACATGGACGACCAAGGTCGTTTTGCTCCTGTTGGTAAAGGTAAAATAGATTTCGGCAGAATATTGAAAAATGCAAAACTATCTGGCATGAAATATTATATAGTGGAGCAAGACCAAATGTTTGACGGAATGGACCCATTGGAAGCCATCAGAATGAGTAGAGAAGGTCTAACAAAATATGGATTTAAATAAGGTAGACTTTTAAAAATTAAAATTATCTAAAGTAGAGCTCATTGATGGGCTCTACTTTTTTTTAATTGTCATATATTTTTTCGAAGTGGATATTCCTCTAATTTTAATTTTTGATTCATTTATCTAAACAAAAAGTAAAAGCATTTAATCTGAAAAATTATTGGATTTTTTGGTTCTTTATTTTCATTTTTAGACTTATTATTAAAATAAAAATTGGAATAAAATGCAATATAACTATTTGATATTTAGTGCTTTTTGTGATAAAATCTCTTTTCCATTTTTTGAAATGGTAAAAACTGTTTCGGAACCATTCTCCGATAGGACATAAAAAAAACAGGTATAAACATATTCTAAATTCTTAAATACATATTTGTGGTTACCTCCACTTCCGTCATACTCTCTAATCCCATTTTGAATGATTAAATCTGGTTTATCTTTCATGGTCTTATTTTTTGGCCAGGATGCATACCTGAAATCTCCACTGCTAATTTCATCAATACGAATAATAAATTTTGAAGTTTTTAAAACACAAATGGGTTGTAGAAATGTGGAGATAGAGGCATGGATTTTTGATTTTTCGGCATTAATTAGATTTGCTTTTTTGTTTTTTGCATCATTTGAAAGGTAATTGATTGCAAAAATTTTCCCTTCCGAATCTACCCATATTTCTCCATTTTCATACATTAATCCTCTATAGCCCATTTCACTCCAATCTTTATTTACATCAGAGTTTCCAATTTTTGAAACAAAACTTTGATCAAATATTTCTGAATATTTTGCAATAAACTCTTGCTTATTTTTTATTGAAGAAAGCGGATATTCTCTTTCTAGAGGATAGGTAATTAGATTAGATAAACCCTCCCTGTTATTTGTTTTAAAATAGGCAACAATTTTCTTAATATTTTTTGAATCTTGCGATTTCAAATTTTGGCTAAAACATAAAATTGGGAGAAAAATAATTAGGTAAGCAAAGATGTATTTGATTTTCATTTTGATATAAAATTAGAATTGAAGTAACACAAATATATCCTATTTTAAAGATAAAAAAAAACACCCCCGGCTCAAAGAACCGAGGGTGTAAACACTAATTCACTATTACCCCTATGAAAAAATCAATATTTTTTTAGAATTAGAAATCAATGCTCCCATAAAAACTCCTTTAAAATTTGATGAATTTACATGCCTTGTAGCCTTTAAGCTATACTTATCTCTGGTAAATTCTCAAATTTGTACTGATTTTCATCGTCAACATCTAGCATGATGATGGCCTCTTTATTGATGTTTCCTGCTAGAATCATTTTTGAAAGTTCATTCATAATGTTTCTTTGTATGACTCTTTTGAGTGGCCTAGCACCAAAAACTGGGTCATAACCTTCCTCTCCAAGTTTGTCCAGAGCAGCTTCTGAGGCCTCTATTAAAATACCCTGCTCCTGAAGCCTTGCCTTTATACTATCAAACTGTATGGCTACAATCTTCCTGATTTCATTTTTACCTAATGGGTCAAAAAGAACAATCTCATCTATTCGGTTCAAAAACTCAGGTCTTACACTCGCTTTTAACAATTCCATTACTTGATCCTTAGCCTCCTCTTTAAAGTATTTCTCCCAAGCATCCGGTGCACCTTTTAGAGATTCCAAATATTTTTCTTGAATAAAATGGCTCCCAATATTCGAGGTCATAATGA
Source organism: Leadbetterella sp. (assembly GCA_036781325.1). Lineage (GTDB taxonomy): Bacteria > Bacteroidota > Bacteroidia > Cytophagales > Spirosomataceae > Leadbetterella. Next base: position 16,589 of record DAIQBE010000016.1, read on the forward strand.
TGATCGTATTCTTAAAATTTGCTACTCTACCCTTATTGTCTGTCAATCGGCCATCGTCTAATACTTGCAATAACACGTTCCAAACGTCAGGATGAGCCTTTTCAATCTCGTCG
>DAIQBE010000017.1:0-16547 GCA_036781325.1 Leadbetterella sp.
GATAATTTTGTGGAAGAAATAATAACTATTACTGAAAATAAAAAAATAAGCCTACTAAGCGTGGCAAGTCACAAAAGAAACATTTTATCTCAGCTATTAAACCCAAGTAAGACTAAAAAATTAATTGAAAGCATAAAGATTCCCTTATTAGTATTCTCATTTAAATAAAAAAAGGGACCAGTGTCCCTTTTTCTATTTCAAATATCTTAGTTTAAAGTTCTAATCTTATTTTTCAGGAGATCCTTCAATAGAAGATTCTGAACCTTTTGGTGCTTCTTCCACAATTGGAGTTTCTTCAACAATAGTTTCATTCGTTGATGCTTTAGCCTCTTCGTTTTCAGAGCCCAAAGTTGAATCAACGATTTCCGACTCATTAACAACTTCGGCAAATGATTCATCTACAATATCCTCTGAACTTTCCACACTTGAAGAACTTTCACCTACAACAACAGTCTCCTCAGAGCTTTCAGAAGCCTTTTTAGATTTACCTCTTCTTGAACGTTTTCCTTTAGTTTCCTCTTCCACAGAAGCAGCAGAAGTCAACATGTTTTCATTAAAATCAACAAGCTTAATTAAAGCTACGTCTGCACTATCTCCTTGTCTTTGTCCTAATTTGATAATTCTAGTATAACCTCCGTTTCTTTCAGCTACTTTTTCAGCAATTTCACCAAAAAGTAAATTTATACTTTCCTTATCTTGTAAATATGAAAAAACGACTCTACGTGAGTGAGTATTATCATCTTTACCTTTTGTAATTAAAGGTTCAATGTACATTCTCAGGGCTTTAGCCTTAGCCAAAGTAGTTTGAATTCTTTTTACTTTAATTAATGAATTAGCCATATTCGATAACAAGGCATCTCTGTGAGATTTTGTCCTTCCTAAATGGTTTACTTTTTTTCCGTGTCTCATAATAATTGTACGTAAGTAACGGTTAAGAAATATATCCGCAGCGATTATTGCTCACCTATTACGCTTTTTTTGTTTAAAAATAGTAACTGCGTTTAAATTTTATTCTTCGTCTAACTTATACTTAACAACATCCATACCGAAATGGAGTTGTTTATCAGCAATAAGTTGTTCAAGTTCTGTAAGAGATTTCTTACCAAAATTCCTAAATTTCATCATGTCAGCAACTTCCAATCTAGCCAAATCACCCAAAGTACGAATTTCTGCTGACTTTAAACAATTATATGCCCTTACTGAAAGATCTAAATCTGAAAGTGAAGTTTTTAACAATTTTCTCATATGAAGAAACTCCTCATCCACCATGTTGTCTTCCTCATCTTTCTTAGAATCAAACACCATGTTTTCATCTGTGAATTTAAGAAAATGCTGAATTAAAATATGGGACGCTTCTTGCAAAGCTTTTTCTGGATGAATAGATCCATCTGTCTTTATTTCTAAAAGCAGTTTTTCATAATCCGTACGCTGCTCTACTCTAGTGTTTTCCACACTAAATTTAACGTTTTTAACCGGAGTATAAATTGAATCAATAGAGATAAATCCAATTGGTAAATCTGAAACCTTGTGATCTTCACTCGGTACATAGCCACGACCTTTATCTACAATAATTTCAAATTCAATTTCTTTTTTTGAATCTAAACGAGCAATTACCAAGTCAGGATTTAAAACCTCAAAACATGAAGTGAATTTACTGATTTCACCAGCAGTTAACTCCGTTTGATTTTTAACCTTAACAGTAATTTTATTATCAACATAATCAGAAATCTTTTTAAATCTTACTTGTTTGAGATTCAAAATAATTTCAGTTACATCATCCACAACACCTTCAATTGATGAAAACTCATGGAGTACCCCAGGAAACCTAACCGCCGTAATAGAAAAACCTTCTAATGAAGATAATAATATACGACGAAGAGCATTACCTATAGTTACACCATATCCTTTTTCGAGAGGTTTAAACTCAAAAAAACCATGAAAGTCGTCTGCTTTTTCCATCACGACTTTATCGGGCATCTGAAATGCTAAAATTGACATACTGTGCTGTATATTTTCGTTAACGAATTTAAAATGGGATTATCCCAAATTATATATGAAAATGCCATCCCAAAATAAATTTGGGAATGGCAGAAATTTATTATTTGTTGTATAATTCGACAACAGCCTGATCGTTGAAATTCTCAGGAACTTGATCTCTCTCTGGGTAATTAACAAAAACACCAGACATATCTGTGGAAGAAAAATCTATCCATCCATATTTTTTAGCTGAATTAATACTTAAACTAATAGTAATACTTTCAACCGCCTTAGATTTTTCTCTTACACCAATTGATTGACCAGGCTTAACTAATAAAGAGGGAATATTAACTATTTCTCCATCTACGATTATATGCTTGTGAGCAACCAATTGTCTAGCCGCTCTACGAGTTGGCGCTATCCCCATTCTATAAACCACGTTATCTAATCTAGATTCGCAAAGTTTAATTAAATTTGCTCCAGTTTGTCCTTCTTTAACAGAAGCTAAATGGAATATTCTTGCAAACTGTCTCTCTAACATACCATAAGTATATTTAACTTTTTGCTTTTCCATTAACTGCAGCGCATATTCTGACTTTTTACCCCTTCTTCCTCTACCATGCTGTCCAGGAGGATAGTTTTTTTTGGTAAGGGCTTTACTTGGACCCATTACTGGTTCCCCAAATTTTCTTGAAATCTTTGATTTCGGACCTGTGTATCTTGCCATTTTTTAAAAATAAATGAAAATCAAATTATTAGCCCCAATGTCCAAACTAAAACTTGATATATAAAAATTAAACTCTTCTTCTTTTTGGAGGTCTACAGCCATTATGCGGTAAAGGAGTTACATCAAAAATATTAACTACTTCGATACCCACACTTTGAACAGTTCTCATTGCCGATTCTCTACCTGAGCCTGGGCCCTTCACAAATATATCTGCTTTACGCATTCCTAAGTCATAGGCAACCTGACAACAGTTTTGTGCTGCCATCTGAGCTGCATAAGGAGTATTCTTTTTTGAACCTCTAAAACCCATCTTACCAGCCGATCCCCAAGATATTACTTGTCCTGTACTATTAGTAACAGAAATAATAATATTATTGAAGGAAGCCTTTACATGCACTTGGCCATAAGGCTCAATTACAACTACTCTTTTTTTTGCTTTGTCTTTTCTTTTAGCTTGAGCCATTTTTTTTACAATCTTGTATTAAAGGCAGAATAACAAATGTTACTCTCTGATCTGAAAAATTATTTAGTCGCTTTTTTCTTATTAGCTATAGTCTTACGCTTTCCTTTTCTAGTTCTTGAGTTATTTTTAGTCTTTTGACCTCTTAAAGGTAAACCTTTCCTATGTCTTAGACCTCTGTAACAACCAATATCCATTAAGCGCTTTATACTAAGCTGAACTTCTGAACGTAAAGCACCCTCCACTTTAAACTCATTAGTAATAATAGAACGAATTGCATTAGCTTCTTCGTCAGTCCATTCTCCTGCTTTTTTATCAAGAGAAATGCTAGCCTGCCCTAAAATATTTTTTGCAGTACTACGACCTATACCGTAAATATAGGTAAGAGAAATTTCTCCTCTTTTTTTGTCCGGAATATCAACACCTGAGATCCTCATAAATATTAACCTTGTCTTTGTTTAAACTTAGGATTTTTCTTATTAATGACGTAAATTTTGCCATTTCGTCTGATGACTTTGCAGTCAACACTACGCTTTTTTACTGATGCCTTAACTTTCATTTTACTTGAATTTGATTAAATATAACCGACTATTTATATCGGTAGGTAATTCTTGCTTTAGACAAATCATATGGAGACATCTCAAGCTTTACTTTATCTCCAGGTAAAATCCTAATATAATTCATTCTCATTTTACCTGAAATGTGTGCGATAACTTCATGCTTATTTTCCAGTTCAACTCTAAACATTGCATTGGACAAAGCCTCAACAATGATTCCATCTACTTGAATATTTGCTTGTTTCGCCATATTATACTATCTCCAAATTTTTAATTCTTAAAACCTCCTCTATAAACTCGAAAGTGGTTAAAATCTCACTTCCATTTTTTGTTACCATCACTGTATGCTCAAAATGAGCTGAAGGTAATCTATCTTCGGTCCTGATAGTCCAATTGTCATTTTCTTGAACTACAAACCTTTTTCCTAAATTAATCATAGGTTCAATAGCTATTACCATTCCAATTTGCATCTTAGGACCACTGCCTCTTTTCCCAAAATTTGGAACTTCTGGTGCTTCATGCAAACTCCTTCCAACACCATGACCAACTAATTCCCTTACTACACCGTATCCCAAACTTTCAGTAAAACTTTGTATTGCAAAACTTAAATCTCCAATTCTATTGCCCGGCCTTACAGATTCTATTCCTTTAAAGAGTGATTTCTTAGTATTTATTAAAAGCTCTCTAACCTCTGGTTTAATTTCGCCAACCATGTAGGTGTAAGCACTATCAGCATGAAAACCATCCTTAAAAACCCCACAATCTACTGAAACAATATCACCATCTTTTAACTCTCTATTACTCGGAATTCCGTGTACAACAACCTCATTTACCGAGATACATAAAGTGGAAGGAAACCCATTATAATTTTTAAAAGATGGCTTAGCCCCATTATCTAATATATATTCTTCTGCTATCTTATCTAAATCCTTAGTTCTAATACCCGAGTTAATCAATTTTGCAACCTCAGCTTGTGCCTTACCAAGTATAATACCGTTTTCTTTTATAATACTTGCTTCCTCTTGAGATTTTAAATAAACTATCCTCTTAGACATCTCAACTATATTCAATTCGCAACTGAAGATTGCCTTCCTTCAACTCTACCAGACTCCATTAAACCTTCATACTTTTTCATTAACAAATAACTTTCTACTTGTTGAAGAGTATCTAAAACAACACCTACTAAAATTAATAAAGATGTTCCTCCAAAGAAAGAAGAAAATAATTGTGTCATCCCAAATAAACTAGCAATAGCGGGAAAAATAGCTATTGCAGCTAAAAGCAAACTACCAGGTAATGTAATATTATCTAAAATCCTAGCGACAAAATCTGAAGTAGGTTGTCCAGGCTTCACACCAGGAATAAAACCTCCACCTCTTTTCATATCATCCGCAATTTGGTTAGGATTGATAGAAATAGCTGTATAGAAAAATGTAAATGCTACAATTAAAACAAGATACAATAAATTATATTGCCAAGAAGTTGGGTCACTGAAAATTGTACTAATATTTTGAGCAAAATCACTTTTATCTGCGAACATTGATGCAACAAAAGCAGGAATAAACATTAATGCTTGTCCAAAAATTATTGGCATAACCCCAGAAATATTAAGTTTAAGTGGTAGATATTGCCTTTGGCCACTTACTGACTTGTTACCTACTATTTGCTTGGCATACTGAACCGGAATTCTCCTTACAGCCTGAGTCATTGCTACTGCAAAGATTATGACCAAAAATAAAGCAACTAATTCAATTATGAAAAATAAAACTTGGCCATTAGAAACTCTAGCTTTAGCTTCACTCAATATAGCACCAGGAAACCTAGATACTATTCCAATCATAATAATCATGGAAATACCATTACCAATTCCCTTCTCAGTTATCCTCTCTCCAAGCCACATACTCATCATTGTGCCGGCAACCAACATTACTACTCCAGTAAAATAAAATAAACTGTGAGAAATAGTGATAGCTTCAGTAGGGATAGTAGTTCGTAAATATGTAAATCCTTGCGTAGCAGTTACTGCAATAGTTAGCCAACGTGTAATTTGATTTAATTTTCTTCTACCTGACTCACCTTCCTTTTGCAATTTTGAAAAATAAGGCAAGGCCAGTCCTAAAAGCTGAATTGCAATGGAAGCGGAAATATATGGCATAATACCCAAAGCCATAATGGAGGCATTACTAAATGCTCCACCAACTAAAGTATCTAACAAACCTAATAAGCCATTTCCACTAGTTAAATCCTGAAGTTTGGTAGGATCAACTCCTGGTAATACAATATAAGACCCTAATCTAAAAATTACAATAATCATTAAAGTAGCCAAAATCCTATTTCTTAGCTCTTCAATAGACCAAATATTTTTAAATGTGCTTATTAATTTTTTCATATTAAAAAGTAAAATTATTTAGGATCTATCCCTTCGATTGCGTTTGAATCGTCAGAAACTTTTTTGTCTTTAACTTTAGTAGCCTCGGTCTCATTATTGTTCTCAGATGACAACTCTACAGAGGAAGAACCTTTAATTACTAAAGTAGTTGTACCACCTAAATTTTCAATAATAGCAATAGCGGATTTAGAAAAAGCATTAGCACTAACATTAACTTTTGCACTTAATTCTCCTCTTCCTAAAACTTTAACAAGGTCAAATTTTTGCATTAAACCATGCTCTTTTAAAAATTGAAGATTAATAATGTTGACACCAGTTTTATCAACCAATGATTGTATAGTATCTAAATTAATAGCTTTATATTCTATTCTATTAATATTATTAAATCCAAATTTAGGCACTCTTCTTTGAAGCGGCATTTGACCACCTTCAAAACCTCTTTTTGAACTATAGCCAGACCTAGACTTAGCACCCTTATGACCTCTTCTAGCAGTACCTCCACCACCAGATCCTTGGCCTCTACCTAACCTTTTGTTATCTCTAACAGAACCCTTTGCGGGTTGAAGATTTTCTAATTTCATTATTAAATAAATTTACGCAGTTTCAAAAAACAAAACTACTCGGTTATCCCTGTTAACAATTCTCAACTTTTACTAAGTGATTAATTTTCCTAATCATACCATCTATAGCCGGATTAGTTTCAATTTCAACCGATCTTCCAATTTTATTTAAACCCAAAGCCTGCATTGTAAGCTTTTGTTTCTTAGGTCGCTCGATTAAACTTCTCACTTGGGTGATCTTTACTTTTCCCATTTTAAAAAATATATAGCTAATAATTAGCCGTTAAAAACTTTGTTTAACTTAATACCTCTTTGCATTGCAACTTCATGAGGTGCTCTCATATTAACTAGAGCATCTATTGTAGCTTTTACCACATTATGAGGATTTGAAGAACCCTTTGATTTAGCTAATACATTGTGAACACCAGCTGCTTCTAATACCGCACGCATTGCACCACCAGCTATTACACCAGTTCCTGGTGCAGCAGGTCTAATAAATACAAAACCTCCAGAAAACTTTCCTTCCATTTCATGAGGAACTGTACCGTTAATGATTGGAACATTTACTAAATTCTTGCGCGCATCTTCAATGGCTTTTGCAATAGCGTCAGTAACTTCATTTGCTTTACCTAGTCCCTGGCCAACAGCACCTTGACCATCTCCAAGTACAACTATTGCTGAAAAACTAAATCTACGTCCACCTTTCACCACCTTAGCAACCCTATTTATGGCTACAACTCTTTCTTTAAGTTCTGATTCGTTTACTTTTATTGCTTTCATTTAAATTAGATTAAAAGTTAAGTCCAGCTTCTCTTGCTCCTTCTGCCAATGCCTTAACATTACCATGATAAAGATATCCATTTCGGTCAAAAACACAAGCAACTATTCCTTCGCCAACTGCTTTTTTAGCAAGACTCTCCCCTACTTTTTTAGAATTTTCTATATTTAGAGATTTAAAACCTAGCTCATTGGAAGAAATGGAAGCCATAGTTTTTCCCGCTAAATCATCTATTAACTGAGCGTAAATTCCTGTATTACTACGAAAAACAGTTAAACGAGGCCTTTCAGAAGTACCCTTCACTTTTTTTCTAACTCTCCATTTAATCTTTTGTCTTCTCTCAGACTTAACACTTGACATAATATATACTATTATTTATTCAAAAATTATTTCTTACCAGCAGTTTTACCAGCTTTTCTTCTAATAACCTCACCAACAAACTTAATACCTTTACCTTTGTATGGCTCTGACTTACGAAGAGATTTCAATTTAGCAGCAACTAAACCAATAAGTTGCTTATCGATACCTTCCAAAGTCACAATAGGATTCTTTCCTTTTTCCATTCTAGTAGCAACTTTCAATTCTGAAGGGACTACTAAATATATGTTGTGTGAGTAGCCTAAAGACATATCAATAACGTTTCCGTTATTAGTTGCTTTGTAACCCACACCTACCAACTCTAGCTCATGCTTATAGCCAGTGCTAACTCCAAAAACTAAATTACTTAACAAGGACCTGTAAAGTCCATGAAGAGCTTTATGTCTTTTTTGCTCCGATGGTCTAGTAACAGTCAAAACTCCTTCTTCGATAGAAATTCCCATATCTGGATCTATCTTTTGGGTCAAAGTTCCTAAAGGACCTTTTGCAGTAACTAAATTATCTTTATCGACAGTAACAGCAACTCCGGCTGGTAAGGCGATTGGTTTTTTACCTATTCTTGACATCTGAATACGTTTAAGGCTTCAACTAAGAAGCGGTCAACAAAAAATTAATAAACAAAACATAGTACTTCTCCACCCACATTTAAGGTTCTCGCTTCTTTATCAGTCACAACACCTTTTGAAGTGGAAAGTATAGCTATACCCAAACCATTTAAAACTCTAGGTAATTCATCAGCTTTAACGTATTTTCTTAAACCAGGCTTAGAAACCCTAGTCAAATTAATAATAGCTGATTTTTTAGTTAAAGGATTGTATTTTAAAGCTATTTTAATAACTCCTTGAAGACCATCATCTTCAAACTTATAGCTTGCAATATATCCTTTTTCGTACAATAAAGCAGTTAACTCCTTTTTTAGGTTAGAACCTGGAATTTCAACGACTCTATGTCTTGCTTTAATAGCGTTTCTGATTCTTGTTAAAAAATCTGCTATTGGATCCGTTGTTATCATCTTTAATTTATATATATATTGGATACCCTAAGCCAACATTGAACAGTATCATAGGCATGACTTATTCAACTGGGCTGCAAAGATAGTAATTCTAAATTAGAAAAAAAATATTTTTACCAAGAAGATTTGGTAACGCCTGGAATAAACCCAGAACTAGCCATTTCACGGAAAGTAACACGATTTATTCCAAACTTTCTCATATATCCTTTTGGACGACCGGTTAATTTACACCTATTGTGTAATCTCACTGGAGAAGAATTCTTAGGAAGGGCGTCTAAACCTTTCCAATCTTGAGCTTCTTTTAATGCAGCTCTTTTATCGGCATATTTTACTACCAATCTCTCTCTCTTCCTTTCTCTAGCTTTAATTGACTCTTTTGCCATAGCTGTTATATATTGTCTTTATTATTTATTCTTATTTACGAAAGGCATTCCTAAAGCTTTAAGCAATTCATAACTTTCAGCATCAGTCTTAGCATTAGTTACAAAAGTGATATCCATACCTTGAATTTTGCTTATTTTATCAATAGAAATTTCAGGGAATATAATTTGCTCAGTAACTCCAAATGTATAATTACCTCTTCCGTCAAATCCTTTGTCACTTATACCCTTAAAATCTCTAACCCTTGGCAATGCAACAGTAGTTAAACGATCTAAAAATTCATACATAATGGTGGATCTTAAAGTTACTTTAGCACCAATAGGCATACCTTCTCTCAATTTAAAATTGGAAACGGCTTTCTTTGATATTGTAGCTACTGCTCTTTGACCAGTAATTGTTGATAATTCATCAACACTACTGTCAACTAACTTTTTATCACCGGTAGCTGCTCCTACTCCTCTATTAACAACTATTTTTAACAACTTTGGAACTTGCATCACTGATTTGTATGCATATTTTTCCATCAATTGAGGTATAATCTCTTTTTTGTACTTATCTCTTAATCTTGCCATAGTCTATATGTGGATTTCCGACCCACAATTTAAATATTATATAAATTTACCTGATGACTTTGAAAATCTCTGCAATTTACCAGCATCATTTAACTTTCTACCAGTTCTAGTTGCCTCACCAGTTGAAGGATCTACAACCATAACATTAGATATATGAATTGTACCTTCCACCTTTTTTATTTCTCCTTGAGGATTTTGTGCATTTGGCTTAATATGTTTCGAAATCATATTAACACCCTCTACAACTACTCTGTTTTTCTTTACTAAAACTTGGGTAATTTTACCCTTTTTCCCTTTAGAATTTCCAGCTATAACTTCTACAGTGTCTCCTGCTTTAACATGAAGTTTTGGTTGCTTATTAAATTTCCTTTCCATCGTTTTTAATTATAATTAAACTACTTTTAAAGTACTTCAGGAGCAAGTGATACAATCTTCATAAACTGCTTTTCTCTCAGTTCTCTAGCTACCGGTCCGAAAATCCTAGTTCCTCTGGGTTCATTTTGGTTATTAAGCAAAACGACAGCATTCTCTTCAAACCTTATGTAAGAACCATCTTTTCTCCTAATTTCTTTCTTTGTTCTTACTACAACCGCTTTGGAAACAGTGCCTTTTTTCATATTTGATGAAGAAAGAGCTTGCTTAACTGTAACAACCACTTTATCTCCTACAGATGCATATCTTTTTTTGGTACCGCCTAGAACGCGAATAACTAAAACCTCTTTTGCACCGCTATTATCCGCCACATTGGCTCTTGATTCTTGCTGTAACATTATTTTGACTATTTACTTTTGTAAAAAATATTAGATTATTTGGCTTTTTCTATGATTTCAACCAATCTCCAATTTTTATTTTTGCTCAAAGGTTTAGTCTCCATAATTTTCACAGTGTCACCTATTCCGGCTTCATTGTTTTCATCGTGAAACATAAACTTCTTTGTCTTAATCATGAACTTACCATATTTTGGATGCTTAACCTTACGAACCACTTGAATAGTTCCTGATTTTATCATCTTGTTGCTGGTCACAACTCCAATACGTTCTTTTCTAACTTGTCTTTCTTCCATTTTAGGATAAAATTAATGGTTCAGTGAAACCATGTAAATTTTTGGTAATGATATATTTATTTACTACTACTTAAAGCAGTAGATAACCTTGCAATATTTTTACGAGTTTCGGTAATCCTTTTAGGATTTTCGATCGGCGTAATTGCATGTGCAAACTTCAATTTTACCAATCTATCTTTTTCATCGGAAATTTGTTGCTTTATCTGATCTGCAGTAAAACCACTTAAATCTATCTTTTTCATCTTCTATAATAATTGAAGTATTTTAAATCTATGCTTCGTAGTCTCTTCTAACTACAAACTTTGTCTTAACAGGTAATTTTTGAGCTGCTAATCTAAGAGCTTCTTTAGCAAGTTCAATTGGAACTCCATTAGCTTCAAACAATATAGTTCCTGGAAAAATATTAGCCACCCAATATTCTGGAGCTCCTTTTCCTTTACCCATCCTTACTTCTAAAGGCTTTTGAGTAATAGGATTATCAGGAAATATCCTAATCCAAACCTGACCCTCTCTTTTCATTGCACGGGTAACACCAATACGTGCAGCCTCTATTTGTCTAGCAGTAATACGACCTGGCTCCAAACTTTTGATTGCAAATGAACCAAATGCTATCTCATGTCCTCTGGAAGCAATACCCTTTATTCTTCCTTTTTGCTTTTTACGAAATCTAGTTCTTTTCGGTTGTAACATAACTCAAATGTTTAAGGCATAACGCCACTAAAATTAATTTCTTCTTGGGCTGCTAGGTTTACCGCCTTTTTTTCTCCTACCATTCTTGTCGCCATCCTCATCTCTACGGCCTTTATTTGGACCATTTCCTGCACCTAATGAAGATTTTTTACTATCACTTGACTCTGTAGCTAAAGCAGCAATCGAAGTCAAATCTCTTTTTCCGTACACTTCACCTTTAAAAATCCAAACTTTGATACCAATTAAACCATAAACAGTCAATGATTCCGAAACAGCATAGTCAATGTCTGCTCTCAATGTATGAAGAGGAATTCTACCTTCTTTATACATCTCAGACCTAGCCATTTCAGCTCCTCCTAAACGGCCAGATAATTTTATTTTTATACCCTGAGCACCAACTCTAATTGCATTTTGAATGGCCTGCTTCATAGCTCTTCTAAATGAAATCCTTGCTCTGAGTTGTTGGGCAATTGTTTCCCCAACTAATTTAGCATCAATTTCAGGCCTCTTAATTTCAAAAATGTTAATTTGAACATCCTTTTTAGTAAGTTTTTTAAGTTCCTCTCTAAGCTTATCAACTTCACTTCCAGCTTTACCTATTACCACTCCAGGCCTTGCAGTGTGAATTGTTAAAGTTATTCTTTTAAGCGTTCTTTCAATTACTACTCTAGAAACAGATCCTTTTGGAATTCGAGCATTGATATATTTTCTGATCTTGTCATCTTCAACAAGTTTTTCAGCAAAACTCTTTCCACCATACCAATTGGACTCCCAACCTCTTATGTAACCGAGTCTAAAACCTACAGGATTTACTTTTTGTCCCATTTTTTCTTATTAATATAATATTCTATTTTTCTAAATATAAGTAAATAATACTTAGTTAATCTATTGTTTCTGTAACTAAACTATCCACCACAATTACAATATGTTGCGAACGTTTTCTTACCCTGTAAGCCCTACCTTGTGGAGCTGGACGAAGTCTCTTTAAGACTCTACCACCATTTATCATGATAGTTTTCACATATAAGTTTGCATCTTCAATTTTTGCATCCTCATTTCTGTTCTGCCAGTTGGCAATAGCAGACATCAAAACCTTTTTTATAACTGGTGCTGCTTGTTGAGGTTGAAAAGAAAGAATTCCTAAGGCTTGATTTACCTTTTTTCCTCTAATCAAATCGGCCACCAATCTAGCTTTTCTAGGTGACGTCGGAAAATCATTTAATTTTGCTACTGCTTCCATTTCTTATTATTTATCAAGAGTTTTATTCTTATGAATATTATCTTTTACCTTTATCTTTTTTATTTACATGGCCTCTAAAGTTTCTTGTTGGAGCAAACTCTCCTAACTTATGACCTACCATGTTATCAGTTACATAAACAGGAATAAATTTATTGCCATTATGAACCGCAAATGTGTGACCAATAAAATCTGGAATTATCATTGATCTGCGTGACCATGTTTTAATTACTGATTTTTTTGCAGAATCATTCATTACTACAACCTTATTCTCGAGTCTAAAATCTACGTAAGGTCCTTTTTTCAGCGAACGAGCCATTTATAAAATTATTTAGTTCTACGTGTAACAATTAATCTATTTGAATACTTATTTTTTGCTCTAGTTTTCTTGCCTTTGGCAATTAATCCATTTCTAGATCTAGGATGACCACCAGATGCACGACCTTCACCTCCACCCATTGGGTGATCGACAGGGTTCATAGCAACTCCTCTAACTCTTGGTGTTACTCCTAACCAACGCTTACGACCGGCTTTACCTAATCTTACATTCATATGATCTGGATTAGATACAGAACCTACTGTGGCGATACAAGAAGCAAGAACCATTCTCATCTCGCCCGATGGCATCTTCAAAGTAACATACTTACCATCCTTGGCTAAAACTTGTGCATAGGTTCCAGCACTTCTAGCTAATTGACCACCTTTGCCTGGGGTTAATTCAATATTATGAATTATAGTACCCAAAGGCATATTTTTTAGTAACAAAGCATTTCCAACTTCAGGAGCGACTTTTTCTCCAGATACAATTTTTTGACCTACTTGCAATCCTTGAGGAGCTACAATATATCTTTTTTCACCATCCGCATATTGAACTAATGCTATTCTTGAAGTACGATTTGGGTCATACTCAATTGTCATCACTTCTGCTATTACATCGTATTTATCTCTCTTAAAATCAATAATACGATACCTTCTTTTGTGTCCTCCACCTATGTAACGAGCCGTACGATGACCCTCGCTATTTCTTCCACCCGTTTTCTTGATAGCTGTTGTAAGACTTTTCTCTGGCTTTGAAGCCGTAATGTCTGAAAAGTCTGGAGCTATACGGTGTCTTGTTCCTGGTGTAACTGGGTTTAACTTTTTAACTGCCATTTCTAAAATTTTGCAGCTACGCTTTTAGCGTAACTATACTTTATTAATTACTTTTTATTATAATTCAGCATAAAAATCAATAAGCTCACCTTCTTTAAGCGTTACAATCGCTTTTTTGAATGTACTGGTTCTTCCAGTGCTTAGTTTGGTTTTAGTCATTCTTGACTTTTTCTTTCCAAATTGATTTAGAGTAGATACTTTCTCTACATTTACACCATACATTTTTTCTACAGCACTTGCTATTTGAATTTTGTTGGCATCACGACTAACCTCAAAAGAATACTTACCCTTAGGATTCATTCCTTGTGATTTTTCTGTAATTATTGGTCTTTTTAATACGCTCATTTCTTTAACAAAAATTAATCTTTTAAAATTGTTTCTAAATAAGGAATTGTACTTTCTGCCAATAAAACTACATCAGCATTAATTAAATCGTAAGTATTTAAAGAATCCTTATCCGAAACTTTTGTTTTGGGTATATTTCTACTTGAGAGATATAAATTATTTTCACCTCCGTTTACAACAAATAAGGTTTTTTGACCACTTAAACTTAAAGCATTCAAAAATTCAATATAACTTTTAGTCTTTGGAGATTCAAAAGCAAAATCTTCAACAACGATCAATTTACTTTCTGAAGCTCTTGCACTTAAAACCGATTTACGAGCAAGAACCTTAATTTTTTTATTCAATTTGAAATCATAGTCTCTTGGGCGGGGACCAAATACTCTACCACCTCCAACATAAATAGGTGCCTTAGCAGAGCCGTGTCTTGCTCCTCCAGAACCTTTTTGACGAAGTAATTTTCTGGTAGATTTTGAAATTTCTGCTCTTTCCTTAGATTTGTGAGTTCCTTGACGTTGATTAGCTAGATAATGCTTAACATCAAGCCAAACAATATGTGAGTTAGGCTCTAATCCGAAAATCTCATCTGAGAGTTCTACGGACTTTCCTGTCTCTTTTCCTGTTTTACTTAAAATATTTAACTTCATTTTTTTTAACTATTTTTTCGATGTCGTTAGTAATCGACCTTTTTATTTATGTAAAGTAATTATTGAGTTCTTTGGGCCTGGCACAGATCCAGAAACTAGGATAAGGTTTTTATCGGCATAAACTTTTAGAACTCTAAGATTCTGAATTGTAACCATAGTGTTACCCATTCTTCCTCCCATTTTTATTCCTTTGAAAACCCTAGCAGGGTATGAACAAGCACCTATTGAACCTGGGTGTCTTCCACGATTATGTTGACCATGAGTTGATTGACCAACCCCAGCAAACCCATGTCTTTTAACAACCCCTTGAAAACCTTTACCTTTGGTTTTTCCTGAAATATCTAAGAATTCACCTTCTTCAAAAACATCCTCAACTCTTACGGTATCACCTAAATTTAGACCCTTTTCAAATTCTTTAAATTCAACAAGTTTTCTCTTAGGAGTAGTATTTGCTTTCTTAAAATGCCCTAATAAAGCTTTTGTTGTTCTTTTTTCCTTCTTCTCTCCGTAGCCAAGTTGTATAGCAGTATACCCATCACTCTCTTCAGTTCTTACTTGTGTAACAACACATGGACCCGCTTCAATTACAGTGCAAGGTACTGCTTCACCATTATTAAAAATGGTAGTCATTCCAATTTTCTTTCCAATAATTCCAGACATAGTCTTAAATTTAATTAATCGCTAAAATTCAACCGAATTTGAATCGGGCTGCAAAAGTATTAAACTAATTGCTAAAATCCAAATTCTAATAATTTTTTTATTCTACAACAGAGGTTGAAACAAATCAACTTGAGCATACACTTAGAACCCAAACGGGTAAGGCAAAATAATTTTTTGTAGGAATATGCCTTGTTTCCTCTTAGTGATTCCATAAAACAAACGCGAATCGGAGACTGTTATCAAACTTAACTCACAGTCGAAATTAAAATGGTTTCGTATGTAAACGACTTCTTTTAACTTTTAAAGGGAGAACCCTCCGTCGAATTGAGGTGCAAAGATAAGAACAAATATTTAATTACAAAAATTTAATAAAAAAAAATAAACTATTTTAATTTATTAAATTTTCAAATTAGAATTCCAACGATTCTAGAGGCTATAAAAATATTATAAATAGAGATAAAGAATTAAAAAAAGAATTAAAAGCCTCGCTTTAAATATCCATATTTTTAACTTTTTTTACTTTTCATGTGTTCAACCCCGCCAAAAAAACTTAATGTTTTCAATTCAAACATTATTAAAACAAAATTTTTTTATTGATGTTATTTCTATCCGAGGTTGTATATTTTATTAAATCCTTCGTATTATCTAGTCGAAACTAATTTATTTTTAAAGTATAAAAAGTCAAAAAACAAATTATTTTTGCGATTCAATTTTATATAATTTAATAAATGACCAAACCAAAAGATTTAGGATTCTATTTTCCAGCTGAATGGCATCCGCATAAAGCCACATGGCTTAGCTTTCCAAAAAATATTGAAACTTGGGAAAATAGACTCGAAAAAATATACCCTTCTTATTTTAAATTTATTGAAATTATCTCAAAAAGCGAAGAAGTAAATATAAATGCTAATGATTATCAAACCATTATTTTCATTAGAGCAAAACTCAGTGAATTAGGCATAGAC
>DAIQBE010000018.1:0-16296 GCA_036781325.1 Leadbetterella sp.
TCCTGTTGAGCCATGGGCAATTGCACTAGCACCAATTGATTTTGCATATTCTGCCACTGCCAATGCTTGAAAAATGCGCTCTGCACTTACAGAAAGCGGATAGGTATTGTTTTTAAGGATATTTCCAAATACTAAGAATTTAATACATTCCTTATAATATTTGTCTGCAACTCTTGAGGTATAATGGCTTTTAACACCGAGTTCAAATGCTTTTTTTTCAATATCTAGGATTTCTGAATCTGTAAATCCACCGGTATCTACTAAAACTGAATGTACCTCCATTCCTTTTTCTTCCGTAAGATATTTTACACAAAAAGAGGTGTCTAATCCTCCGCTGTAAGCCAAAACTACTTTTTTCATCAAAATTTTTGAAATTATTACTATAGCGTTGAAAAATTAAAATAAAGTAAACTTCTTAACATCCTTTTTTCTAGACCTTGTATTATCAATGACAGTGATAGTAAAAAGATTTATTAATTTTAAAAGGATTGAATAATTTTATAAAAGGAACGCAATTTGTTATTTAAATATTTCCAAATTTATAATCCCATTTTTATTAAGCCAAAACTGAACGGAGGTTTTTAAACATCCTAAACCATAAATCATGGATCGTTTGAAATTTATGGAAGAAGCCTCTTCGAAATATTTGGTAGGACACGTTATTTCCGCAATTTCGAAATTTTTATAAAAGATTTGGCAAAGCATTTGGTTATCAAATACGAAATCGTCTGAATTAGCCATATAATTTATTCCCGTAAGCACTTCTTTTGAAAAAGCACGATACCCAGTATGATATTCAGAAAGTTTTTGACTGATAATGATATTCTGAGTCAGAGTTAATACTCTATTAAAAAAATATTTATAAAGAGGCATACCCCCTTTTAAGGCACCTTTGCCTAAAATTCTGGAGGCAATAACAACTGGAAATAATCCTTCTCCTATAATACTGACCATTGAACGAATCAGTAGTGGAGTATATTGATAATCTGGATGGAGCATAATTACAATATCTGCATTAAGTTCCAGCGCTTTATTGTAACAACTTTTTTGGTTTCCGCCATAGCCTTTATTGCTTTGATGAGCCACAATGTGTTTTATTCCAATGCTTTTAGCCATTTCAATGGTAGTGTCTTTACTAGCATCATCAACCAGTACAACTTCGTCAACTAAATCGAAAGGTATTTCGTCGTAGGTTTTTTTTATAGTTGCTGAAGCATTATAGGCAGGTAAAACCACCACGACTTTTTTATTTTGGTACATCTAAACGTGTATTTTTTGTATTTCGCACAAAAATACAAAAGCCCTGCCATTTTTTTTACAAAAACAGCGTTTTACTTAATTTTCAACCCAAAAAACTCAATAGACATTCTGGCGAAATAATACCGAATGGTCGGCCCCGTTTGAAAATGGCTATGACGAGCATCGAAATACCTATCGAGATAGGTTTGCAGATGATCGGAAATAGGTGGGGCGGCCTCCCGATGAAGCAACGGGGGTCGCCTTCGACTTTTATTTTAGACGATTTTCTAATGAGTTTTTTGGGTTCAATACACTTTTTCGCCTTTATTGAGCCATATGCCCCATTTTTTATTGAACGCATGTACTTTTTTAGTGGGGTGGTTTTGAGTATCGAAAACTTGATTTCCCTGATTAACCCACTCAAAAATACTTCCATACAAGTTTTTTACATTGGTATATCCTGCAGCTTTAAGTTTCTCTCCAATTTTTTCGCTTCTCACTCCAATGGAACAATATACCACTATTTCAGAATTTTTAGGAATGTCTTGTAATGTGTTGATATTAAATTGGTTGAACCCAACGAATTTAGCATTTTTAAGATGACTAACTTCATATTCTTGTGGTTCTCTGGCATCAAGTAAAACAACTTTATCAATTTTTGGTATTAACTCTTTTACACTGATTTTTGTAACTGTATTTTTGAGCATGCTCTTTAATAAAATATCGAACGACTTACTTTCGACTTGAGAAAAACTATCATTTGTGCTTAGAACAATCATTAAAAAACTAACTATTTGACTTTTCATTTTAGAAACATTTTTGTTGACATCCTATCTGTCAGTCTTAAAAAAACAAAATAAAATAAATAAAATTTCATAAATTTCGGAAAAAATAATTAACCGATTAAACAATGAAATTTATTAGACATTTTTGGTCCTTTTTCTTAATGCTGGGCCTTATCTATATTCTAAATAAACCCGTAGGTTCGATACCTCCTTTAGGAAGACTTTTTAGTCCATTTGTAGGCTTTTTGCAAAATACTGAATCTAAAAATACTAATGTTGATGCTCAAATTTTGAAGGAGGGAGTAAAAGAGGAGGTAAAAGTTATATATGATAGTAATAGAGTGCCGCATATTTTTGCCAATAATGAAGATGATTTGTATTTTGCTCAAGGATACGTTATTGCAAAAGATCGAATTTGGCAAATGGAGTTTTATACCCTAGTGGCTGCTGGAAGGCTAACGGAAGTTGTAGGAGAAAAGGCTTTAGAATATGATAAGTATAATAGAAGATTAGGAATGGCAAAAGCTGCCGCCGAAATGGAAAAGAAATTAGATGCTGATCCAGTTTCTAAAAGAATTTTGGATGCTTATACTAAAGGAGTGAATGCATTTATTGCACAATTAGAATATAAAGATTTACCAATTGAATATAAAATTTTAGGCTACCAACCAGCGGAGTGGTCTCCTTACAAAACCATTTTGATGCTCATGAATATGAGAAATACGCTTAATGGTGGAACTAATGATTATAGAATTTCTAATGTAGTGGCAAAATATGGATTGGAAACTGTTCAAGACTTATTTCCTGACTATCCGGCTGAAGAGTCGCCAATTATTCCTTCTGGTACTCCTTGGAATTTTTCACCAGTTCCAATAAAAACGCCAGATAAAATTATGGCAGATAGAGGAACTGATGCTTTGGCATTTAATATTCCAGAGGCTAGACCAGAAATTGGTAGTAACAATTGGGCCGTAAGTGGATCGAAATCCGCAACTGGACTTCCAATTTTATCGAATGATCCCCATTTGGGATTAAGTTTACCCTCTATTTGGTATCAGATGCAGCTCTGCACACCTGAAATGAATGTTTATGGTGTTGCTTTGCCAGGAAGTCCTGGAATCACCATTGGATTTAACAAAGATATTGCATGGGGAGTAACGAACGTAGGAAGCGACGTAATGGACTTTTATAAAATAAAATTTAAAGATGATAGTAAAACTCAGTATTGGCACGAAGGGAAATGGAAGTCAGTAGAGGTAAAGATGGAAGAGTATAAACTTAAATCTGGAAATAGTATAAAGGATACCGTTTACTATACGCATCATGGGCCAGTTTTATATAACCGTGAGTCGAAATCTAATTTTAATAAAAATGTACCAGTAGGCCATGCCATGCGTTGGGTAGCTCTCGAAACGAATGGCTCTGATTTATTGACTTTCTACTATTTAAATAAGGCTAAAAACTATGATGATTACAGAAAGGCGCTAACTTTTTATACCGCACCGGCTCAAAACTTTATTTTTGCATCTAACCAAAATGATATTTCCATCACTCCTAATGGTAAATTGCCCTTAAAATGGAAGAACCAAGGAAAGTATATTTTAGATGGTACAAGAGCCGACCATGATTGGCAAGGTTGGATTCCTTCTGATCAAAACCCGACCGTAAAAAACCCTCCCAGAGGATTTGTGAGTTCAGCTAACCAATTTTCTACAGATCCAACATACCCTTATTATTTGGGTTGGAAGTTTGCACCTTCTGGCAGAGCAATTCGGATTAATGAGCGACTCGAAAAAATGACAAAGGCTACTCCAGATAGTTTGAGATCCATACAAAATGACAATTTTAATGTTGCTGCAAGGCGTATTTTGCCTTCATTAATCCCTTATTTAGCGTCAAATACAGATAAATCTCTAATTCCGGCAATTGACATTATCAAAAATTGGAACCTTATGAATAGTGCGGATGCTTTGGGTGCCACAATTTATGAACGATGGACCATAGAATTAAGAGAATGGATTTGGGAAGATGAATTTTCCATTGAAGAAAAATTAATGTATCCTTCAGACGATCGAACTTTTGAAATGATAAAAAATCAAAAAGATGCAAAATGGTTTGACAATAAAAAAACAAAAGATAAAGTGGAAACAATTAATCAGATTGTTTTGGGAAGTTTTAAGGCTACCATAGATAGTTTAACAAAGAAAAATGGTCAAATGACGGCAGAAAACTGGGCCTGGGGTAAAGTTAAAGCCACAAGTATTAAGCATTTAGTACCAGCTTTTACGAGTTTTAGCCGTAAGAATATTAATAATGGGGGAGGAGCGGGAATAGTAAACGCCACAACGGAGTCTACTGGACCTAGTTGGAGAATGATAGTACAGCTAGACAAAGAATGGCCTTTAGCCTATGGTTTGTATCCTGGTGGACAATCAGGAAACGTAGGAAGCAAATATTATGATAACATGGTAGATAAATGGGCGGCAGGTAAATTGGATACTTTAGTGTTTTTAAAAAATAAAGAACAAAAGCTTAGCAATCCATCTCATACTTTGACATTTAAACCAAAAAAATAATTAATAATCTTTAAAATTGAAAAATATGTTATTTGCACTAATACTTATAATTGGAGGAATTTTATCTTTTTTTGGACCTTGGTGGATAATAGCACCTGTTTGCATGGCTTTATGTTGGTGGAAAGCCAAAAGTAGCAGCCAAGGAGCCCTAGTGGCAGCCTTAGCCACTTTATCGCTTTGGGTAGGGTATTCTATTTTTTTGAATTTTAATTCAGAAGTAGACATGATGGCTAAAATTGCCGATTTATTTACTGGGGGAGTAGGAGCTCTTTCTAAACTACCTAAAGCAGGTTTTGTCTTTGCCATAATTGCAGTTATTTCCAGTTTAATTGGAGGCTTATCAGGTGCCGCAGGGGTACATATTAGAAAGTTTGTAGAAGGATAATTTCTTTTTAAAAATCATGAATTATTTTTTTTGGTATGCTACTTTCTTCTGAATTGTAGTAATCTCAGAAGTCAAAATTGTATCTAATTATTCATTTTTATTGAAAAGTCATTATAATCGCTATATTTGCACCCAAAAAAAGAAAAAATACATTTAAATGAAAAAAATAAGCATTTTGTTTTTAGGCTTAAGCTTGGCTTTTGCATCGTGTAAAGAGTCAGCTGACAAATCAAAAAATGGGGCACAGCCATCTGGAAGGATTGTATATGTAAATACGGATACCCTTTTAAATAATTATGATTACTACAAAGACGTAGTTAAAGAATTCCAGAATAAGCAATTTGCTTTAGAGAATGATCTTCAAAGAAGAACTCAGTCGTTTCAAAACGAAGTGGCTTTGTTTCAAAGAAGAGTTCAAGCTGGTGGAATGACCGAAGAGCAAGGCAAAGGTACCCAATTGGCTTTGCAGAAAAAAGAGCAGGATATTATGCTTTTTAGAGATAATGCTGCAGGGAATTTACAACAAGAACAAGCAAAAAAGACAGATCAATTATTGACAAATATTCAGGAGTATTTGAGAAAATATAACAAATCTGATAAATACGATATGGTAATCGGATACTCTAAAGGTGGAGGTGTTTTATATGCTAAAGAAGATTTAGACATAACTATGGATGTTTTGAAAGGTTTAAATGAAGAGTATAAAACTTCTGATAAAAAACCTAAAACAGATACCACTGCTACCAAATAATAAGTAGGTTAGTGTTGTGTAAAAAGAGGTGGAAATTTTTTTTCCACCTCTTTTTTATTCAAAAATAGCATAAACTGCAAAAGATGCCAACCAATGATCTCCACCATAATTTCCCGACGTAACATTAGGTAATGTTTTTTCTATAAATTGGCTGGCCGTAGTATTGAATTTCAACTTCATTGGATTCTTTTCTGCTAGTGATTTAGCAATTCCTTTCATACACCAAGCTCGGCTAAGACTTAAGCCATCTAAATGGACAATTTGGAAATCAGTGCGGTCGCTTACCACTGGCATTTTCATGATGTTTTCTAGCGATCGTTTATTTAAAAATTTTCCAAACCAAACTTCAAACTCTTTAGGAAACATTATTCTACGCATTAAATCTGCAACCTCAAGATTTGGAGATAAGAAGTCTGAGCCATCGGGTTCAAGATATGCTGGAGCGTCTATTTGATCATGAAAAAAACTATTTGCTTTAAAAATTAAAGCATTTTCGAAGGCCTCATTTTTGCTAATTTCAGCCCAATCTAATGCAAAGCAAAGTGCAAAAGCAGTATTTGGATGCACTCCGGTTCGATTTGGATAGGTTTGTTTTGGCAGGAATTCCGTCCAAAGTTTTACAATTTCTTTAGTTAAGCTTTGAATTTCATTATGCCATTTTTTTGCTAAAGGGTCATTCCAAGTCAATAACTCTTGATCAAGTTTTAGCCACCATGCCCATCCATAGGTACGTTCAAACGTTTTTGTGGTTTTGTATTTTGTAAAATATTCGGCTTCGGTTAATATTTTTTTTGATTGAAAACTGTTGTCCAATACTTTTATGATTTCGGCTTTTTGTTTAATATTTGGAAATTGTTTTAGTAATTTTATGAGCATCCAATGACCATGAACACTGGAATGCCAATCTAAGCACCCATAGAAAGAAGGATGAAGCTCAGAAGGCAATAATTTATGATCTTCAGGACTATCTGAGCTATGTCCAGTTTTGTTTGGAAATTCTTGTGAAATGCAATGCAAAGGCAATTCAGCCAGTATTTCAGCCATTTCTTTTGTAAACAAAATATTTTCCTGAGCCCTAAGAGTACCTAGAACAAAAGAAAAGATTAGAAAAACCAAACCCATTTTTTTCATATTTTTGTTAATTTGTTAAGTGTTAATTTTTGGTTCTATCCACAGTAAAGCTAATATAGTAATTATTAATCCAAATATAAACCAGTGGGGTAATCGATATGTTTTATTCTGATTTACAGTTTGAAGCCTAATTTTATTTTGTTTAATAAAGTCTAAAATTTGATTTACATATTGAATGGAGTTTGGTTTTTCTTCTACATAAATTGCTAATGAATCTAAAATGGGTTGCCACCCATTTTTTCTAAAAACGTAGCTTCCATTTTTTGTGTACATGTTTAATGGGGCATTGCTTAAACTAATTGTATCGCCACTAATGGTTATTTTATGGATAGGCTTTACGAAATTGTTTATATTAAAATCTATTTTTTGATCAATAAAAACTGGCGCATTTAGTGTCAAATTTTCTTCCTCTATTGGAATTAACGTTTTCAAAATGCCGCCCCATATTTTTCTGTAATTTATGCTATCACCGGAAAGAGCCAATGGGTATGTTTCGTTTAAAAGAGATATTCCAATATGGTTTTGATTAATGGCTATAGGAAGTGAAAATAACTGTTTCTGACTCATATTTTTTCCGATCATATACGGCAGGGAACTAATTTCATTCATTAATTTAATTTCTGGTTCATTCGAAATTTTTTTTGTCGTGAACGCCGTACCTAATGTCTTATTTATCTTTTGGATTTGAAGGTTAGGGTCTGAAAAATTAATAAAAAATAGGCCTTTATTTTTTGAGATAGCTGTTTTTGTAATTGCATTTCCAGCGTATTTTGGGCTGCATATCAAGATGTCAAAATCTTTTGCTGTTAAGTCAATATTTAAATCTATTTTTTGAATGGTGTTTTTTGTGAGCTCTGTGACAACTTCCACGGAATTTCCATTTTTTGCTAACCAATCTGCTAAAGTTTTACTTTCGAAGTCTGGGTTTTCAAGCAGCATCAGTACTTTTCGAGGCTTTGATTTTCTGGAAAAATAATTAATATCCAGAATAGGACGTTCGTTTAAGAATAATTCAACTGCTGTTTCTCCAACCGAGAAACTCGGAAAACTAAGTTTGAATTTTGATTTTCCTTTTGGTAGTTTAATGCTATCTAAAGTAGTATTTCCAAATTTTACCTTTAAGATTTGGTCTTCTTTTAGTTCTATTTTTCCTAAAATTTCTTGATTTTCATTTTGTCTAAGGATAGCTTTCCAGTGCAAGTCAATAGGGGAATTAGGCTCCAGATAAGGTTCATAGCTTAAGTTTTTTCCAAGGAGATTACTTAGGAATTCTTTAGAGAAATTATTGCCAATTAAGGTAATTTTTTCGTTTTCATTTTGGGCAACTTCAAGGGTTTGAGCAAATTCTTTTTTGCTAACTAATGCATCAATTTTTAAACTATCTTTGATTTTGTCTAGAAACAGTTGGGGCAAATTTTCACTAATAACTCCAATGTGTTTGTTTGATTCTTTTATTTGCCATTCTTGTGGAAAAATTAGAATTACAATGGAAAGCCACAATATTAAATTCAGTATAATTTTTGGAATTCGATTTTTCATTGGGCTTTTATAGAATACCCAATAGAATTGCAGGACTATTAAAATAGCTAGTAAAAAGATTAGTATACTATTCCAGAATTTTTCGTTTTCCAATTGGTGTTTTTTATAATTTTTTCCAAAATGATTTTTCTAAGGCTTCATTGCTTTTATTTGAAGTTGAAACGTTTATTTTTGAATTTTCAAATTCAACCATTTTTAAAAGGCCAGATTTCAATAGCTCCATTTCTTTTTTACTTAATGCCTTGTTATTCATCTTTTTTCTTAAAAGGCTTAAAAATTTTAAGTCCAAAAAGCGGTCAGATGTAGTATTGATAGCATACTGTTGCCCAATTACAAGAAGTTTTGCTTGTTCCATCTTAGTAATTGTGTTCTTGTCAATACATACAATGGTTTCAGCAACTAGATTTCTGATTTCATTCAAATTTAACTTCTTTTTGTAATTCTGAGTGTCATTAAATTTTGTTAATTCTCCGCTTAGTCTTTTTTCTTTTTCTTTAATTGGAGGAGGGTCAAAGCCAGATTTTTTAACATAGGCTCGTGCTTTTTGTTGTGCTTTTTTTAAATAGTCTAAGGCCTTATTTTCGTAAGGTATGGCCTTTTCGGGCTCATTTAGTCTTAGATGAAGTTCAGATTGCCACATTTGTTCTAATGCCATTTTTAATAGACTTCGGGTAGATTGTTCAAAATAGGTATTCATTTCTCCGTCGTCGTGGGCATGTACATACTCTTCCAAAAGAGATGCAAGAGGGTCTTTTTCAGCTAAATTTGAATTTTCCTTTTGTTCATGATTATGTTTTTCTTCTTGTTTAATCTCATTTTCATGTTCACCTTCTGTATCATGAGCATGCACAAAACCCTTTAACATATCCCCATTACTTTCATTTTCTTCATGATCATGCGACGCCCCAGTAATATTACTTTCGAATTCTTCACCTAAATATTGCCCATAGCGGAGTCGTAGCGCTTTTTGATCAAATCCTATTTCGTTAGATTTGGAATTAAATACCGCCACATTTGCAGTTTTTCTAGTTTTAATAAGTTTTTGAGTATCAATTATTATTTGTCTTTGGCTCCTAAAATATTCTGGAAGAATATTCATTGCCATAGTTGGCAGTTCGGTTTCTTCATTTGATGTGGTGTCTTTATAAACTACAAAATAGGTATCTGATTTACTAAAATTAGGTTCTGGTTTTTTATTGTCAAATGCTGCCCAGTAATAATATAGCTCATCTCCTGGTGCAAAATTTAATGCTTGTAAGTCTATAGTTTTCTTTAAATTTTTGGATTTGAAATTCTCTTCTGTTATTGGGATTTTTACTTCTCTAAATTTTATATTCTCCCCAGATCCTCTCGCAACTGTAGCAATTAGGAAAGTATTTGAAATTAAGAAGTCATCAGAAATTTTAGCGGATATACTTAATGTTTTTGGGTCTTTAAAGGTATGGTATTTAAATAGTTCTTTGGTTTCAGGTTCGATTTTTGGGGAAAGGTCTGGAATAGCCTCCAATCTATAAAAATCAGATTGATACGCCAATGTATCATTTAAATAGGCAATAATTTGGTAAAAGCCAGAACTAATCAATTGATCTTTTAGGGTAAATATGTCGTTGGAAAAAGCAAATGCTAACTTATTTCCGTTGTTATTTTGGAAAAATACTTTTAATTTATTTTGATTATTAAATTTAAGTGACCACTTAAGGTAAGAACCTGATAAAGCGGCGGTACTTAGGTCCTTGGTGATTTTACTACTTTGAAGTGTGTAGGATGGTGGAGAGATTTCAAGAGTAGAAGAAATTAGTCTAATTGGGTCAAAAAACTTTGCATTTTCATTGTTTTTTGAATGGAAACCAAATAAGGATTTGTTTGATTTTTTATTATTGTTGATTCCCCAGAAAGTAGTTCCACTTAGTAAAACTAATAGAAAATATAGGAGTAGTTTTTTATCAATTGCAATGGGAATTGAAATAGATTTTCCCGTAATTCTTTCTAATTGCATTTGTTCCGCTAAGTTTCGGGCCTTTTTATCGTACAATTTTAAAGAATATTCTAAATCCATATTTTTAGAATGAATTTTCTGGAATGATTCTGTTTTTTTGTTTTTAAAGAATTTTAATGTGTAACAACAAATTAGGAAAGAGACCATAGAAGCGATCCAGGTGAATTCTGTGGGTATCTTTATGATTTTAAAAAAAAAGAATATCGAAATAGCTACAGAAAAAGCTTTCAAAAAAATAGAAAGATAAATCTGCACACTAACTAACTGAATGGCTATTTTAATTTTTTTCATGCATTCAATTTAAATGATAGCCATCTTTCTACGATAACGCTGATAATAAAGAGGCTCAATAAAAACTTTTGTTTCCAATCTTTTTTATTTTTTTTGATTATGGATTTTTCTTTAAATAGCGCTTTAAATTCATTTTCACTTAGCAATTCTTGTGTATTTTGGAGGCCATAATGAGCCACAATTAAATTTCCAATTGCCTCTGGTAATTTCCCATTATATACTAAATTAGAACTATCTGGACTTAAAACTTCATGAAATGAAACAATTTTTAAATTGGAATCAAAAGTATCATCTAAAAAAGAGGAAGAATGTATGATTAAGCCATCTTTTTTTAATCGTTTTGCATTTTTAATTGCAAGATTCCCTATTAACACATCGTATTCTTCCTGTGAGCTTTTAAAATCTATATCAAAATTATAGATTTCTGAAAGACTAGCCAAGCTTGCTTCTATGCTCTTTTTTTCAGTTTCAATATTTGAACAAATTAAAATTTGAATAGGTGAATTTTTAACGATTTTCCTTTTTAAGTTGGAATTTTGATCAAATTGAAATTGGTTTTGGTCATTTGTGAAAAGTGACAAGTTATTTATACCTTTTATTGTATTTTTAATGGATTTTGACGAATCTAGTATACTTTTGATAACGAATTTTGCAGGAATAAAAATAGAAGATTGTGAGGTATATTTTTCATTATTCGCTAAATAGATTCTCAATTCTTGATTAGGAAAAAGCTCTGGCACTTGGTTTAGCTGTGTTTGAATTAGCAAGGGATCAATGTCAGCGTACTGGAATTCTAGACTATTTTTTGGGTTAGATAAAGCATTTAATGCCACAATCTTTTCCTTATTTTTTAAAGCGTTTTCCAATTCAAATCTAAAATTTTCAATTACTTTTTTATTGGGATCTACTATATGTATTAGCTCTTTATCTTTTTTGTTTTTGATGGGGAAAAGGGGTGAACTCAATAAAAGGACCAAAAGAATTATAGCTATTAATCGTAATGTTAACAATAGAATCTTATCTAAGCTTATGCCTTTAGCTGTTTTCTGATTTTCTTCTATTAACCATTTAAAAGCAGCCCAATTTAAAAGGGAAGACTTTTTTTTATTCCAAAAATGTATGGCAATGGGAATAGAAAGTGCTGATAAGCCCCAAAAAAAGCTTGGATTTATAAATTCCATTTTACTTTTTTTAAAGAGTTTTTTAATACTTCAGCAATAGGTTGGTCCATAGAATACTTTAGATAATGAACATGCGGCAAATTAAGTTTTTCTTCTGTTTCGAGTAAATACTTTTCAAGTTTTAATACATATCTATTTTTAATGATTTCAGGACTTAAGTCAATTTCTTGGCCAGTTTCTAAGTCTTTAAAAAGATAGTTACCTTTAAAATCAAACTCAGTCTCTTGTTTGCCTAGCAACTGATAAATTAAAATTTCTTTCCCAGGTTTTGCCCATTGTGTTACTAATTCAAAAAATCCATTATTTATTTCTAAGAAGTCAGATATTAGTACAATAAGTTCTTTGCTTTTAGTCTGAAATTGTGGGAATTTAAAATTTTCTAAATTTAAACTTCCTTCTGCTTTGGCATTTTCTAAAGCATATAAGATTTTTTGAAAAACTTGTTTACCCTGGGGGGCTAACAATTCCATATGTCCATTTTTTAAACTGTATAGATTCATAAAATCATTCTGCCTAAAACCCAGATACGCCAAGGAAGCCAAGAGTACTTTAGCATAAGCTAATCTACTTACCTTGTTTTCTTCATAATTCATTGAACCTGAAAGGTCTATAATAAAATTAATGATGATAGGGCTTTCGGTTGAAGATTCTTTTATCTGGTGTTTTTGTGTGCGGGCAAACAATTTCCAGTCAATTCTTTTTGGATCATCTCCTGGCTCATAGTGTCTATATTGGTCAAATTCAACGCCTATTCCCGTCCTTTTGCTTTTATGTAATCCTACCAACATTTGGTCACTAATAATTTTAGCGGCTATTTGTAAGTTGTTTATTTTTATCAAATCAGCGTTTAAGGACATGGAGGTTTTTTTTAGATTAAATTTTGCAATTCTTTCACGATATCATCCGTAGTAATCCCTTCTGCTTCTGCTCTAAAATTTAAAGAAATTCGATGTCTTAATACTGGAAACGCCAATGTTTTTAAGTCATCGGGAACAACAGAAAATCTTCCATTTAAAACCGCTCTTGCTTTTGCACACATGATTAGTGCCTGCCCAGCACGTGGTCCTGCGCCCCATTCACACCATTTTTTTACAAATTCTGAAGTGCTATTTTGTGGGCGGCTATTTCTTACCAGTTTATTTACTTTTTGAATTAATTCTTCATCTATGTATACTTGTCTTGTTAATTTTTGTAAATCAGAGATTTCTTCGCCCGTAAATATGGTGTTTATTTCTTTTGAACTATCTGTTGTGGTGCTTTTCAAAACCTCTAATTCTTCACTTTCAGTAGGATAAGCTAGTTTAATAAATAATAAAAACCTATCTAACTGTGCTTCGGGAAGTGGATAAGTTCCTGATTGCTCAATAGGATTTTGAGTTGCAATAATTAAAAAAGGCCTATTTAAATCATAGTTTGTTCCAGCGTAAGTCACTTTGTATTCCTGCATAGCCTCCAATAGTGCCGCTTGAGTTTTTGGAGGCGTTCGGTTTATTTCATCTGCCAAAACAATATTGGCAAATATTGGCCCTTTGTTAAATTTAAAAAACTTCTTCCCAGTTTCATGGTCTTCTTCCAGAATTTCTGTACCTAAAATATCACCGGGCATAAGGTCTGGTGTAAACTGAATTCGCTTAAATTGCATTGCTAAGGCTTCAGCGATTGTTTTAACCATTAATGTTTTTGCCAAACCTGGGACTCCCTCCAGCAAACAATGGCCACCCGCTAAAAATGAAATTAGTATTTCATCGATTACTTCACTTTGGCCGATTATTACTTTGCCTATTTCGGCTTTTAAATCAGGCAACTTTTTGACTAAGTTTTGGTATTTTTCTTTTGTTTCCAATCGTTTTAGAATGTTAATGCGTAATTAATGATGTTTACTCCAAATTTTGTATTGTCTTCGGCCAGCCACCGTTTATTTCTAAAGTCATAATCCCATTCGCATCCATAGTCTTTATTGCTATATAAAACTCCTATTCTACCATTAATTATTATGGCTTTTAAGTAATCATGAACTAAATCGTCCCCCCAGCCATTTAATTCAAAACTTGTGGTAGGAGGCCCTTCAAACATAAAAAAGCAGGAATATATTTGGTGGTTGTTCGGGATTTTTTGCAATGCTTTTGGGCCAAAAGTTCTTTCCATTTCCTGTTCAAATGACTTAGCAAAAAGTCCATCGATATCATGATTGCAATCGTCTACAAATATAAAACCACCGTTTTGAATATATCGTTTAAAATTTTCTCTTTCCGCAGCTGAAAACTCTACTAATTTATGACCACTCAAATAGCAAAATGGACTTTTATAAATAGTTTTATCCGTCAAATATATAATTCTTTCTTTTTCATCCACTGGAATAGTTGTATATTCTACCAAGGAATTTAGTAAATTAATAGGCATTCGTTGGTCTGTATCCCAGTCGCCCGAATTATATTTTATTCTTGTAAAAACAAATGGTTTCAAAATGTTAGTTAGCTTTTAAGTAAAACGCCGATCCACTGTCGAAATGATGATATCTATCCAAGAATGTTATCTTTTTAAAAGGCAATTGAACTGGGGTTTCTCCTGTTTCATTATTTATTAAGTTTAAAGCCTTTTTTAAAAGGGGTTCATTCGGATTTCCAAGTGGGAAAAACGGAATAACATTGTCTTCTATTTTATAATTAGGAGTAAATCCGTCTTTTGTCCCATAATTTGATTCTCCTTTTGCATTATACATTTGGGAGAACGCAGGCATTATGGCAAAAGGAAATTTGCCCGTTTCGTCTGTAATTATAATGTTTATCAAATTTTTTCCAAAAGTATTGTCTCCAATAACTATTACTTCCATAAAAGGTCTGAGGCAATTGATAATCATTTCAGAGGAGGAAGCCGAAGTTTTGGAGGTTAGAATGAATATTCTGTTTAGATTACCAATATTGTTTGTTTCACTTGTCCAAGTCCTAATTCCAGCTGAAGCACCCTCTTTTTTCGTTATTAATTCTGTTTGGGTTTTGTTCCAAGAGCTTGTATACATCGTACTTTTTGGAACTAGATTTTTAACCAGTAATGAAGCTAGAACTTCTGCGTTGGGAGTTACTCCACCTGGGTTAAATCGTAAATCTAAGATTAGCTCGTTTACACCTATAGCTTTATAGCCACCAATTAAGGCTCTAAGTTCTGGTTCTGCACTTGTTAAAAACTGGGAATAAACAAAATAGGCTATCTTATTTTTGCCTTGCTCAAAAAAAGCTTTGTCTTGAATAGGGTTAATTAAAAACTTGGTTTTAGCTATTTTTAATAATTTAGTGGTGTTGTCCGTGTCAATTACAGTAAACTCTACATTTGGAATATTTAGTAAGTTTTCCAAATTTTGTTCCGTTAAGACGTTACCATTAATTTTAGTTATTATGTCGCCTCGCCAAAGATTTCCTTTTTGAGCAGGGCTGTTTTGAAAAACGATGGACACCGCCAGTTTGATTTCTTGATTGGGTTCAATGATTTTTCTATATTTAAATCCAAAAGAATTCATATTTCCATCCCAAAAATCAAATATGTCAGACTTGTTCATTTTTATGTAGGAAACCCAGTCGCTATGTTTCGAATTATTGGTCAGAGAGTAGAAATAATCTTCGGGGTTAAGGTTTTTGTCGGTATCTTTTTCTTCTGGCATTTTATCTTCCCAGAGGTAAATGTTTTTTAATTGGTTATAAATCCAAGTATCTTCATCCAAATATTTAGGTTTGACTGGTGGTATAACTGGAGGAGTTTCGGGTATAATAATTACAGGTAATATGATTTCCTTTTTTTTACACGACAATATAAAAATGATAAAGAAGAAAAATAAGAGATAGTTTTTATTTTTTAATGGCATTAGTTAGCTTTATAATTTATGGATTTTTTTAACATAAAACGTACTGTCATTCTTTAAAATCAAATAATAGGATCCAGACATTAATTGTTCCAAATTAATTTTCAATAGGTTAAAAACGTTTTTTTTATGGTGAAAAACTTTCTGGCCCAATGAATCGAAAATTAATACCTCGTTTATTTGTTCTTCTTCTTTTATCGTGATTTCTTTTTCAAATGGATTAGGATAAACATTAATATTGCCCTTTATTTCATTTCCTAAAACAAGTTTATTTGAATCTATGGTGTCAAATACTTCTTCAATTTTAATGTTTTCTATGGAAATATTTGCAATATTTAATCCTAAATCAAATACCATTCTACTTTTTAAATCATCGTTGGAGGTCATTATAAAACTATATGAAAACAAATTTTTAGTCTCAGACAATGTAAAACCTTTGTATCCAGAATAGGCATTATAAGGATCGGAAGCTTTGCCAATGTAGTTTGTGATGCCAATCGATTTGTCTGCTCTGGCCTCAAAAGAAACTAAATAGCGTTTTCCTTTCTTTAATGGTATATTAGGTTTTAGAA
>DAIQBE010000019.1:0-16050 GCA_036781325.1 Leadbetterella sp.
TAAGAGTTTCAACCCCATCCATGACGGGCATCGTGACATCGAGGATGATGAGATTAGGGGTTTCGCGTGTAGCTACGGCGAGTCCTTCAACTCCATTTGTAGCATAAAATAGTTGAACATCATAAGGCTTAAATGCTTTACCGATGACCATGTGGATCATCTTGCTGTCGTCTACGCTGAGGATTTTCGGTGTCATTATACTGTTCCTTTATTCGTCAAGTTTTGCAAAAACTAAAGTACATTAAGGTATGGAATTATTAGGGATTGGAACTAGAATTGAACATCCAAGCTATGGTGTTGGGGTAATAATAAATGTAGCCTCAGATGGATATGAAGCCACATTTATTAAAGAAGGTACTAGAAAAATAAAATTAGATGGAACTTTTCAAATAATAGAAGCCGTAAAGTTTTCAAGTGATTTGGTGAGCATATTTGATATGGAACGATCTATCACAAAAATACTGCAACGTTGGATGGATGCTACGGAAATAGTGCCACTTGGAGACAAATGGAAAGGTGGTAAAATGATTTTAGAGCCCGGAAAAGTGGGCTTATCTTCTAAAGAAATACCCATTGAAACGTTTTTTCATAAAATAATCATGATGCGTGACCGCCTTAGAGTAATTGAACAAAAGATTAATTCAAGCGGCCTAGAAGACGAAACCAAAGTAGATATTCAACAATATATCTCCCGCTGTTATGGATCTATGACTACTTTCAATATCCTTTTTAAAGAGCTTGATCATCAGTTTAAGAGTTAAAATTAATTTAAATGTTTTTTTTAAAATTGTTGGTTACAAGTTATTTTAAAGCTTAAAAAAGAAAAAAGAGAAGTAATACTCCTCTTTTTTTCTACTTAACCCTATAAACCCTTATAAACAAACATTTATAATTCTACCATTAATCTAAAATTTTGTACTCCACTCTCCTGTTCTGTTTTCTAGCTTCTTCTGAACTATTTTCTGCAACAGGTTTAGTATCACCGTATCCAACAAATTTTATCCTCTTTCCGTCTATCCCTTTCTTAATTAAATACTCCCGTACATTGTAAGCCCTTTCTAATGACAACTTTTTATTTTGTGTAGGATCGCCTTGATTATCCGTATGTCCTTCAATTTGAATTTTTAATTCTTTATTTTCATTTAAATAAGCTGCTAAGAGATTTAATTGTTCAAAAGAATCTTCTAAAATCTTCTCCTCCCCTATATTAAAATACACTTTATCTAACTTAAAAGACTTCTTTTCTTTATCTAAAACCTTTCCAATACTAGCCTCAGAAGTTACAATTGGTGATTTTTTTAAACTGTCCAACTCTATAACATCTATTTTTGCTTTTTTGTTTGGTTCTAAATAAATATCTTTTTGTAAACTCCCTTTTGATTTAATTGCACTAATCCCAAAGCCTTCTTCTAATCCTTCGTAGCCTTCGGCAGTAACTATATATTCAAAATCATTCCCCAACAACATAAACTCATAAGAACCTGATTTTGATGTCTGAATAGAATCTAAAATGGCCTTACTTTTAGAATTAAGGCAAATAATTTTTGCCGAAATAGGTTTTTCTGTTGCTGCGTCTAAAACTTTACCAAATAATCTAAATTCTTCCGTTAAATCCACCTCTTTATCTTTATCTAGGTTGGAAGACACTTCCCCTTCTGCAGGATTTATTATGGAGATACCAGAGAAGTTCCAAAAAGTAAATCCTTCGTTTTTATCGGAACTACTTTCTACAAAATCTATAACTTCATAACCTTTAGGCAATTTTTCAAAATAGACTTTAAAAAAATACTTTTTCCCTTGTTCCACATTTTGCCTTTCTGGTGCCACAGGAATATCTTGTGCTCTTAAAAATTTAAATTTCTTACCATCCTCAGTTTTTAAATAAGAGCCTGATTGAATACTTATTGTGCTTCCTCCAGATTCTTGCATCATTTGTTGAAGTAAAAAATTACGCATCATAGCGTTCATTTCATTAAACTTCTCTTTTTCTTTTGGGTTTTCATCAAAATATTCTTTCAATAATTCTTTCGAAGTCTTGGCTAAAAACTGCATATAAACAACCGTGTTGTTTTCTGTTATTTCTATTTTATTGATAAAAACATCTTTAGTTGACTTCTTCTTAATTTTTGGATTAGGAGTTATTTGTGCATTTGCCCCAATTATACTAAAAATTAAAGAAATGAAAAGAAACCGTCTCATTTAATTGAATAAATTTTAAGGATAAAGATTTAACATATTTTACACTTTAACGAATCAAAAAATAGATTAGTTTTTAAAAATTGTTAATAAGTGTTAAAAAAAATAGTATTTAATTTAAGGCAAGGCTTACACATTTTTTCATTTTCGAAAGGCCAATTTTGGCAACCTCCTGAGCATCCATTTTCCAATACTCTTCATTAAAAAGCTCTAATGATAATACAATAGGTGTATTCTTTTTATTTAAATCTTTTAAAATCTCGGTAATGGGTGCCACGCCGTCACCCGGCATTATCCTTTTTCCATCTGTTATACTCTTTCTATCTATTCCAACAGGATAATCATTCATGTGGAAAATTTGGAGGTGTTGCCCGTCAATGAAGTTTAAAACTTCACTTTGAGAGCCCCCTTTATACAAATGATAAACATCTGCTAGAATACAAGCATTGGGCACTCCGCTTTCAGAGGCCACCAACAAAGTTTCCCCAAAAAGATGCATATTCTCCGAAAATCCCCAAAGTTCCAACTGCGGTAGTACATTCCATTTTTTACCTAATTCACACACTTCATAAAATCTTTTTGCGGCGAGTTTTAAATCTATTTTTGGAAGTAAAGTTGCCCCAAAAGGTGGGGCCGCTATCCTTTTGCAACCAATTTGAGCCAGCATGTCCATCTCGCGTTTTAATTGCTCTAAAGCAGAATTTCTTTCCCCGGCATCATCGACAATCCATTTTGCAAATCCTATTGCGTCTTCGATTACAATTCCTAAATCTTTTGCTTTTTGTTTTACATCTGATAACTTACCACCAGATTTCACAAATGCTTCTAGTGTTTTAATCCAAATCTCAATTCCATCAAAACCTGCCTTAGCTGCTAATTCTATTTCTGCCATAAGGCCTAAATTCTGTTTACTTATAGTACTGGTATTCAGACAATAAGAAAAATTTGATTTTTGTTTTGTAGCAAAAGATACCGAAGGAATTGTGGCCAAGGTGGTACCCAAGGCTACAGTAGATTTTAGAAGATTTCTTCTTGAAACCTGAGAATTATTTTCTTTTAACATTTTAGGAATATAATTTGGTCAAAGTAATAAAATAGTACATGAAAGTCTATATATGAATATTAAATGAGCTAATACAAATTTGAGAATAAGTCTAAGCCAATTAATATAAAATTGGTTCTTTTATTTCTAGCAACTAAAATTAAAAATAATTTCTTTAAAAAGGTTATCAATCTCTTAAATCTTTTCCAATCATTTTTTCAAAATTTTTGACTTCGCCCATCATGACTAGAATATCTATATTTGTTAATACATGATCAGGTTTTATATGCATATCTACCGAAGATTTTTGGACTTTCATTCCTAAAAAATTTTTCCTTTCCTCAAAATATTTAATAGCTATTAATTTTAAATCATATTTTGATGCAAAGTCTACACTTTCAATGGTTCTGCCTAAATATCTTTCTGGTACCTCTATTTCAATAATGCTGCAATTGTCTGACAAGTCAAAAGATTCCACAACTCCTTGCATTTCTAGCTGTTTTGCAAACATTTCTGCGGCTATTTCTTCTGGATTAAAAATAGTTTCAATACCGATGGACTCTAGCACTGTGCGATGAACAGGGTTTATTGATCTTCCAATTATCTGCTTGGCATTGTATTGTTTCATTAATGCCGTGGTTATAATGGAAGCACCCACATCCTCGCCTATGGCAATTACCACAATATCTGCTTCTTTTATGGGCAATGACCCAAACGATTTTGCTTTGGAAGAATCAAGACTTATAACATGGGTTATTTTATCTTTTAATTGCTCAACAACTTCTAACCGGCTATCTACTCCAAAAACCTCATGGCCAAGTTCTGTAAGTCTTACAGCTAATGTAGAACCGAAATTGCCTAAACCAACAACTATATATTTCATTTAATTAAAAAAAATTACAAAACCTGAACACTATCTTTTGGATATTTATACCCATGATAATCTACTTTTTTAAAAATCCCAAAAAGTAAGGTAAACAGCCCTACCCTACCCAAAAACATGGTAAAAATTAAAACTAATTTACTTCCATCTGAAAGCTTAGGAGTTAAATTCAAGGACAATCCCACTGTTCCATAAGCAGAAAAACATTCAAAAGCCACCGAATCTAAAGGCAAATGAGGGTCAAAAATGGCTATAAAAAAAATTGCAAGTCCTATTATCATCAGGGAAAGAAAAATAATTGCAAATGCTCTTGATGAAGAACTGGCAGAAATCTCCCTTTTAAAAATCTCAATGCGGTCTTTTCCTCGAGCTAAAGCGATAATATTTGAAAACGCTAAAGCAAATGTAGTTACTTTTATTCCACCACCTGTAGAACTTGGAGCCGCTCCAATCCACATGAGCAAGATATAAATCAAAACAGTTCCTTGCATTAACTTTCCCATATCTACCGTGTTGAAACCAGCAGTTCGAGGTGTTACTGCACCAAAAAACGACTGAACTAATTTGCCATAAAGGCTAGTATGTTCTTTTAATACATTTTGATTTTCAATGAAAAAATAAAAAACAGTTCCAAAAACCAAGAGCACTAAAGTACTTGTTAACACAATTTTGGAATGAATCGATAAATTTCTGGCTTGAAAATTAAATCTTTCCTTGAAAAAAAAAGTCCGTAAAGCACTTTTAATTGTATTTTTTAAACTATTGTATACATCAATTACTACTGGGAATCCAATTCCTCCAAACACGATAAGTAAGGCTATCACCATTTGCACTTCATAATTGTACCTTAACTTAATATTATAAAAACCGTCAGGTGCAATTGAAAAACCGGCATTACAGAATGCCGATACGGCATGAAATGAAGAGAAAAAAACAATTTCACTAAATGTACCTGGATAAGAATTAAAAGTAAATATAAAAATAAAAAAGGCTCCTACAATTTCAATCAAAAAGGTGTAAAACAAAATTTTAATTAAAATCGAAAATAAGGTATTTGGTTTATCTGTTTCAATTATATTACTTAATATCAAATGATTACGAAGTGACATTCCTCCTCTAAATAATATTGCAAAAAAGTTGGTGAAGGTCATTAAACCTAATCCTCCTATTTGAATAAGTACCATTAAAATATTTTTACCGAGTCCTGTAAACTTGGTAGGTACATCTATGGTACTTAGCCCTGTAACACAAACTGCACTTGTGGCGGTAAAAAGTGAGTCTATGAATGACAAATTGCCATTTGTGGCAGCAGGAATTAATAGTGTAGCAGTGCCGCCTAAAATCACCAAAACAAAACTGAAAGTAAATAATAAGGAGGGGCTTAATAGTGTATTCTTGATTTCCGCTGAAACAGCCATGAATCTTATAATGAAAAACACAGAAAGTAGAATGTATAAAAACCATTCACTTTTAAATTCATTGCTGTAATTTTTTAGGATATTGAAAAGAAATAATGAAAAGAAGATGATAAAGTCTGTGATGTGTTTGCGATTAAAAATAAACTTCTCCTTACTTACTACTATTTTAACAAACCATTTAATTAAGAATAACAACATTAGTAAACGAGGAATTTGCCTCATTACGTTGTTAACGCCATTAATGATATAGGGCTCTTTTGGGAAACCAATCTGGTAAATTACCAGCATAAAACCCAATGTTAATAATAAAAAAATACTTCTGTTTAGCTTTTTTATTATTGATTGATGAATGGTGGTTATCTTATCTGAGTAATCCACCAAATGATCTTTAAAATCCAAATTTAAAAGTATTAAATTTTGAAATTCCTAAAATTTAAATAAAAGTAATGAAAGGTATTTCATTTATCAAATCTTTCAACTTCGAATTGTTGGATATCTAAACTAGGTTTTGAATTATTTATCAATTCAGCAATCAATTTACCTGATCCTGAGGCCAAGCTTATACCCATCATTGCATGACCAGAATTAACAATTAAATTTTTAATCTTATTTATTCTTCCAATATAAGGTAATCCATCTGGTGAACATGGACGCAAACCATACCAAATCTTATCAAGAGTAGGCAATGAAACAGTATAATCTGGATAATAGGTAGGAATTGCTTTTAAAATACCCTTTACTCTATTTAGATTTATTTTATCATTTAAGCCTCCTATTTCCATGGTACCCCCAAACCGAACCAAGGTTTGGTCCATTGGAGTAATAGCAACCCGGGCTTCTACAAAAATGCTGGGAATATTAATTCTCTTTCCTACTCTTTGTTGTTCTGTAATACTATATCCTTTGCCCGCTTGAACCGGCAAATTAAGAGACAACTTCCTTGCTAATAGCTCAGACCAAGATCCTGCCGCTAAAACAACCTCACCACAAGTAATAATTTCATACGTATCCTCTTTTTTTATTTTTACCTTTTCTATCGAATTATCTTCGATTTCGAAATCCACTACTTCGGAATTGTAAATAAATTTGGCTCCGTTTGCTATTAAATATTGCTTTAAGTTTTTTACTAATTTATTTGGATACAAATGAGCGTCACCTGTAAAAAAAACCCCTCCAGCTACATTTGGACTGAGTTCTGGTTCCAATTTATTTATTTGATCAGAGTTTAGCACATTGGCCTCAATACCAATTTTATTTGCTATTTCTGCAACGTGAGCTTCTTCATCTAACACTTCTTGGCTTTTACAATACATTAATAGTCCTTTTTCTTCAAAATTAAAATCAAACAAATTTTCATCGTTCAATTCTTTGTACAATTTCTTAGAAAGCAATCCCAAATCTCTTAATGCGGGTATGGCAAGATCGACTTTTTTTGAATTGGCAGATTTATAAAAATTAATTCCCCACTTTAATAATGACCAAGAAAACCTTGGTTTTACATAAAATGGACTTTGACTATCCATCATCCATTTTAAACCTTTTTCTATCATACCGGGTGCTGCTAATGGCATAAAATGGCTCGGAACTACCATCCCAGCATTCCCAAATGAGCAGCCTTCGCTTCCATCTGAACTATCAATTAGTATAGCTTTTCTGCCTGATTTGGAAATGTAATATGCTGAAAACAAACCTATTATACCAGCACCAATTATTACAACTGGCTTTTCTATTTTATTCTGCATTTTTTTATATTACTTGAAAACCAAAAGCATAAGGATCATCCTGCTCATTAATATTAATAATATTTTCACCATAAATTCTAGCCCATCCTTCAATGCTAGGATAAATAGCATCAAAATCTCCAACTTTAGTTGTACCCTCTATCCTTCCAATAAATTTACTTCCAATTATGCTTTCATGCACGAAATCTTCTCCCATTTTTAGCATTCCTTTTGCGGCCCATTGAGCCATTCTTGCGGATGTTCCTGTGCCACAGGGTGAACGATCAATGGCTTTATCGCCATAAAAAACTGCATTTCTTGCTGAAGATTTATCATCAATTACGGCTCCTGTCCAGAGAATATGACTGAGTCCATTAATTGTTTCATTTTCTGGATGCACAAAAGTATGATCTTCGTTTAATCTTTTTCTTAAAACCCTAGCCCAGGAAATAAGTTGATCCGCATTAAAATGCTCTAAACCAGGAAAATTCTTTTGAACATCTACTATAGCATAGAAATTACCGCCATAAGCAACATCAACTTTTAATAATCCTAAATCAGGGCATTCAACTGAAAGATTTTCTTTTGCCAAAAAAGAAGCAACATTCCTTAATTTTACCGTTTTAACCTTCCCATTTTCTTGGGTATAATCTATATTAACTAATCCTGCTGGTGCTTCCATTCTAACTTTCCCAGCCACCTTAGGAATAATAAGACCTTTCTCTATTCCTAAAGTAATAGTCCCTATTGTTCCATGACCACACATGGGCAAGCATCCACTAGTTTCAATAAATAGAACTCCCACATCATTATTTGGATCAGAAGGAGGGTACAGAATACTTCCAGACATCATGTCATGTCCTCTTGGCTCAAACATAAGACCTTTCCTAATCCAATCAAATTCGTTTAAAAAATGTTGTCTTTTTTCAGACATTGAATTGCCTTCTAAAGTAGGCCCACCTTTGGCTACTAATCGAACAGGATTACCACATGTATGAGCATCAAAACAATGAAATGTTTGATCTTTTAGCATAAAAAATTAAATTTGAGGTAGAATAGGCCTAACTTTTAACGCATCTTCAATGATTTTTAAAACCTGAGTTCTTTCATCTCCAATTAAAGGAAGTCGAGGCTCACGAACCCATTCTGTACCCAAACCTGTAGCTACTTCAGCCAATTTTATATTTTGGACAAACTTTGTGCTTACATCCAAATGCATTAAAGGAAAAAACCATCGATAAATTTCTCTAGCTTCTTTATATCTTTCTTGTTGTATTAATTCATATATGACCACTGTTTCTCTTGGAAATGCATCCACTAAACCTGCCACCCAGCCATGAGCTCCCATTACTAAACTTTCATAAGCTAAATCGTCCACTCCGCTTAAAATTTTAAATCTATCTCCAAATTCATTAATGATATCCGTCATATATCTTATGTCTCCGGTAGATTCTTTCATTGATTCAAAATGCTGATTTTTAGCCAATTCCCTAAACATGGGAATAGAAATAAAGGTCTTATAAGCCAAAGGATTATTATAAGCCATTACCGGAAGGTCTGTAGCGTCTGCTACTTTATTTAGATAATGCAGCGTCTCTCTATCGTCAGCTGGATAACGCATAGGGGGCAGCATCATTAATCCGTTTGCACCTCCCGCCTCTGAATTTTTTACAAAAGCAATTGCGTCTTTGGTAATGCATTCAGCCACTGTCATAATTAGGGGAACTCGTCCTTTTATAGTTTCTTTGGCAGCGTCTAACAAAGTAAATTTCTCCTCATTTGATAAAACACCGTTTTCGCCTAAAGAGCCACAAATAATAATTCCATGAACACCAGCCTGTAGCTGTGCTTCAATATTGGTTTTAAAAGTTTCGACATCTAAGGTCTGATCTTTAAAAAAATTTGTTGTTACCGCAGGATAAACTCCTAACCATGATGGTTTCATATAATAGTTTTTTTTTACAAAAGTAATTAACAAGAAGCAAACAAAAAACGCAAGATTTATTCAAAAAGAATACTATTTTATCCAAAATTCATAAAAATTTAAGTAAATATGAATAATTTCTTAAAGAAAATACATTAGGTATCCATTTTTAACGATATATCTCTAAACAGAAATAAACCTTTGGTCAGATTAAATATGAAAAAAGGTTAATACTAGTTTTTAATTACTGGCGTCCGTCTAAACAAAATGTCATTAGTACAATTACCTAAATATTAAGCCCTTACAGGGGTTTTGATTTGAAAGGGATACTTTTTGTTACCAAAATCAAATCCTTACGGGATTATTAATTATCAGTCACTTAATATCTAAAAGTTTTTTTTTCTTGATTTAATCGGACACTATAAGTTTTTAATAGCTGAATTTTAGATTTTGTTTTTGATCCTCAATTTTAATTCTCTCCAA
Organism: Leadbetterella sp.; assembly: GCA_036781325.1. Taxonomy (GTDB): domain Bacteria; phylum Bacteroidota; class Bacteroidia; order Cytophagales; family Spirosomataceae; genus Leadbetterella. The sequence continues at coordinate 9,668 of DAIQBE010000019.1, forward strand.
ATTTTAATTTCCCCAAACCTTACTTTGATTTTAAAACATTGTCTAATAACATTTTATGTTCATTTATAAAGCTCTTTAACTCCTTTGTTTTAATCCAGAATTCATTATGGAAATATTCAAATTAGGTTGTGAACCAAAAAAAGAAAGGCTTTTAGTTTTGATGCAATTAAATAAACGTTTAAAAATTATTTTGAACATCATTTTTCAACAACAACAAGGTAGCATCAATAGTCTGTAAGCTTTTTGAATCTTGGTTCTGTAAAATAAACCTTGCGGATTCTTTAGCAGAATTTGAAAATTTATTTTCACTTAAAATTCGATTCAATTCTACTTTCAAATTGTTAACACTCAAAATTATAGCATCCCAAGTAGCAGGATGTATATAAATTTGTTGTGCAATATTGTGATTCAATTCATTACTAATTTCAGCAAGCAATTGTCCATGAAACTCTTGGGATGATATGTTTTCATAATTCACCCTTAATAATAAATTTTGGGGCTTAATTCTTTCCAAAAATAAAGTTAATCGCTCATAAGCTTGCAGTTTTAATGGATAAATAATTTCTTGTTGAGATTTAACTTTTGCGAACTCAAATTGTTGTTTCAGATAGTTTTTAAATAAAAATAGCAAAACAAGAATCAAAAATACACTTGGCAATAACACTAAGACCATTTCTTTTAGCATGCTATATTCTTTCATTTAGGTAGTAAATCTTGAAAATATACGTCTGTTTCCTTTTTAACAATATAATTTAAAAAAAACTTAATATCTGTTTATTTTGGTGGGAGATTAGTTTAATTTAAAATTTAAGCTCTTGGAACAAAATTAATGCAAATTGACCATTTTTTTAATTATTACTTTAAAGGCCATTTCTATTTTTGCAAATTCAAAATAAATATAAGGGTGTAAAATTCAAATCTCTTAAAAAATAAAAAAAAAATAAAACTGCATACCAGGCATTGTTTATTTAAAATCTTATTTGTTTGGCATGATTTTTAGTCTTTTTATTTGATTATTTAGCAAAAAGCTTCAACAATTTTAGCATCTAGATTATCAAAAAAAAATCTTAAAAAAGGTTTATTAATAAATGAGGATTCTTTCTTCTGTAATTAAAAAATATATTTTCCTGACATTAGCAATTATTTCGCTGTTGGTAGGTATTACCTATTTTTATTTATACGAATTCAATAGTCCCAATGCCGCCGAATCTTATTACTTTTCAAATCTTCAGCAAACAATCACAAAAGTGGTTTATGAATCGGACAATGATTTGTCTAGCATAGAAAAGCAATATAATGCCATAAATCCTAAAACCTTTAATCAGATAAAGGTAAATACTAAATACCCTTACTTTTTATTCAAAAATGGAAAGTTATGGTATTGGTCAGATTATAGATATGTGCCCGAATATGCAAAAATAAAAGGAATTCAGGATTTACAGGTTATAAAATACAACCAAGAATATGGCATATTTAATAAAAAGAACTTCACCTTTAAAAATGACACTATCTGTGTTATTTCCATAATAAATTTATATAAACACTATAAAAATGAAAACGATTATCTACAGTCGGGTTATGCTGATAAAATCTTTCATCCGGCTCCAAAAAAGATATCAGTTGAAAGATTTGCCGAATCTAAAGCCATAAATGGGAAAAACGGAAAAATTTTATTCTATTTTGAAAATCCCGAAAACGAAAAGATTCTAAATTCAAACATTCCTAAAACCACCCTTTGGATACTTTGTTTAGCCGTGTTATTTTTTAGTATTCATTTTTTGTTTATACTAAACAATTACAAAAGAAATCATAGTTTTGGCAAAGCTTTCTTTTTATTATTAATTTTTGGAGTCAGTTTAAGATTTATCATGTTAAAAACTGGTATTCCATTAATTTTATCAAATAAAGACTATTTTAATCCTTCTTTTTTTACGGGTGATGTTTTTGCTCCTACATTTGGAGATACTATTTTAAATGCCTTGTTTTTGTTAGTGTTTCTAACCATTGTAGCCGCTTTTTATTACAGATCTCGTTTGTTTTTGGATATTGTCAAAACCAATAAGAAAATCCAAAGCATAGTCTCAATTTTATGTGTTCTAGGTGTGATGTACATTGCATTTCTTCTTGGCGAAAAAATTGAAAACATCTACGAAAACTCGCTTTACAAACTAGGCTTTTCTCTCTCTTTGAGTTTTAATATATTTATGTTTTTTACCCTAATATATTATCTATTGCTTTTAGGTATTTTCTTTATTTCCTCTCACATCTTAATATTTGTTTTTTTAAGAATTCAAAAGAAAATAAAATTTGGTTTTTTTCATTGGCTTTATGCTTTTGTAATGGGCATTTTTATATTCATTTTAATAGGCGAACCTCGAAATTGTTATCTTATCGCTGGTATTTATTTCCTAATTGTATATTTAAACCGACTGCCTCGTTATTTTTATTCACTCAGATTTCAAACTTTACTTTATTTTATTATTGCCGGTTTTTGTTTTACTTTAATTGCTATTGAGGTAATTCAATATAAAGAAAACCAAAAAAATGTTCTAGAAAAACAAATTTTTGGGCATAGATATTTAGCTGATAATGACCTTTTAGGCGAAGGTTTATTAGAGCATTTTTCTCAAACAATAAAAAATGAAGAAACTATTGTAAATGCTTTTTCAAGAAACACGCTTGCTTCAGAAGCCATAAAACAAATAGTTAAAGACGAATTTTTAGACATTTATTTTGACAAGTATGAAATTGAAGTAATTGCATTTGATTCCTCAGGAAATAATCTGGGCAACGAAATAGAAAGCAAAAACTTGGAATTTTATAAATCAAAATTCAAAAATGCAAAATACAAAACAGAAATAAATAATTTATATTTTATAAATGAGACAGGAAACAGTTTTATAAAGGAATACATTTCATTCAATGAAATTTTAAAAGGAAGTTCCAAAATTGGTTATATTGTTTTGGATTTAAAGCTAAAAGATGGCAATTCAGATAGTGTTTATCCAGAATTGCTTCTAGATAAGAAGTTTGTTCAAAATCCTGAATCAAAAAATTACAGTTATGGTATTTTTGAAAATAATAGTAAAATATTGTTTAATTCAGGAAGCTACAACTACCTCATGAATTTTTCGAAAGATGAGTTAAAAAATAATGAAATCTATCGGCAAGGCATTTCCAAAAATGGGTTTTCTCATTTTGCAATTAAAGGGCAAAATAATAGAACTATTGTAGTTTCTCAAAATGAAAATTATTGGAAAAATATTCTTTCCAACTTCTCTTTTTTATTCCTACTTTCTATTTTAAGTATCTCCATATTACTGCTTGCATTTGGAGGAATCTATGGAATGAGAAATTTTTCAATGAATTTCTCTACAAAAATCCAACTTTATTTAAACGCCGCATTTCTTTTACCCTTAATTATCATCATTGTTTTAACGCTTAGCGTTGTAAGAGGAACATTGATTTCAATTCAAGAAAAGTCTTTTATTGACAATACCAAAAATATAGCAGGTACTTTTCAAGTTCACTTAGAAAGCTACCTAGCCGGAAAAACCAGTCGCCCATTTTTTGAAATGGAGATTAACCAATTGGCTAGAAACACAAAAGTCGATATTAATTTCTTCGATAGTAACGGAAAAATAAATTTCTCAACCAGACCCTTAGTTTACCAATATAAACTTTTATCTGGCTATCTTAATCCATTGGCTTTTAATAAAATTATAGAGGAAAAAGAAAATGAGTTAATTACTAACGAATCTTTAGGTTCATTAAATTATAAAACCGTTTATATATCACTAAAGGGAAATTCAAATATTAAATATGGAGTAATTGGTATTCCTTTCTTTGACTCCAAAACTCTTTTAGAGATGCAAGTTCGGGAAGTTGTAACAATTATATTAATTATTTTCCTGGTCATGTTCTTACTTCTTTTAGTTTTATCCTATTTTGCTAGTGACCAATTAACCTCTCCTTTAAAAATTATAGCTTCCAGATTAAAAAAGACCCATTTGGACAAAGTAAATGAAACAATAGATTGGAAATCAAATGATGAGATAGGGCTGTTAACTCAAGCATATAATAAAATGATAAAAATGTTAGAGGAAAGTAAAATAGCATTATCACAAAGTGAAAAACAAACGGCTTGGAGGGAAATGGCTAAACAAGTAGCTCATGAGATTAAAAATCCATTAACACCAATGAAGCTATCTATTCAGCAACTTCAAAGAACCTTACCGATGGATAACCCTAAATCAAAAGATAGAATACAAAGGGCTTTAAATTCATTGACGGAGCAAATAGATAATATTAGTGAAATAGCCAATTCATTTTCGGAATTTGCAAAAATGCCTGTTCCTAGAAATGAACCTTTCGATTTAATTCCTATCGCACAAAAAACAACGGATTTATACTCTCAAAACAATAATATTAAAATTGATTTTGAAACAGAATATAAAGAAATGATTATTTTGGGAGATAGATTATTGGTAAGTAGAGTAATAACTAACCTCATTTTAACTGGTATTCAATCAGTGCCTCCTATTCGTCAGCCTGAAATAAAAGTTCGAATATATAAAAATCCGGAAGAAAATTTTGGCATAATTGAAGTAAGTGACAACGGAGTAGGAATTCCTGAAAACGTAAGAAAAAAAGTTTTCATTCCCAATTTCAGCACAAAAGTAGGAGGCTCGGGCTTAGGCTTGGCTATGGCTAAAAGAGGCATAGAGCATGCAGGAGGTAACATTTGGTTCGAAACCGAAGATGATAAAGGCACAACATTCTTTGTAGATCTTCCAATTTCAGAAAAACAATAATTTATTTTATTGTTTCCTCAATTCTTTAAAGGTAGTTTCTGTTTATCTTTGTCATCGAATTTTCCAATCCAAATTTATATGATTCAAATAAAGTCATTTGATTTTTCACCTTTTTCTGAAAACACTTATGTTGTATTTGACGAAACCAAAGAAGGTGTAATAATTGATCCCGGCTGTTTGGCTCAGTCAGAAAAAAATGAACTAAAAGCTTTTGTTGAAGAAAATAAAATACACATTAAAGCTTTACTGCAAACCCACACGCATCTCGACCATGTATTTGGCTCTGCTTTTGTGAAAAGATGCTTTGGAGTAGAAATGTATATACACAAAAAAGATTTACCTATCTTAAATGATGTGGAATTGCGGTGCAAAACGTGGGGAATTCAAGGATACGAGCCCGTGCAAGCGGATAAATTCTTGGAAGAAGGAGATCAATTCAAATTTGGAAATACAACTTTTGATATAGTTTTCGTTCCAGGACATTCCCCAGGGCATTTAGCATTTATTGACCATCAAAGCAAAGTTATCTTTGGAGGTGATTGTCTTTTTTATAGGAGTATTGGAAGAACTGATTTTCCATTTTGTAGTCATGAAGAGCTCATAAATAGTATTAAAACCAAGTTTTTTACTTTGTCAGATGAATTTTTAGTGTATGCTGGACATATGCAACCTACTACTATTGGAGATGAAAAAAAACTTAACCCTTTTTTAAAATGAGATTATTTACAATTCCTAACTTTATTACCCTCGGAAATTTAATTTGTGGTTGTTTGGGAATAATTTCAGTATTCAACTCCGATTTTAAAACTGCAGGTTTACTAATATTTCTTGCCTTACTACTAGACTTTGCTGATGGCTTTGTAGCCCGTTTACTGAAAATAAGTTCTGAAATAGGTAAAGAGCTGGATTCTTTGGCTGATGTGGTTACTTTTGGGGTTCTTCCTTCTTTAATTATTTATCGTTATTTAGAGATTTATTCTCCAGACAATGGTTATTTTAAATATATTGTATTCTTAATGTGTGCGTTTTCAGCGCTTAGGCTAGCAAAATTCAACTTGGATACTCGTCAGTCTGATTCATTTATAGGCTTACCTACCCCTGCAAATGGAATGGTGGTGGCAACTTTCCCATTCCTTATAGAAAATAATTCGATTTTTTCTGACTTAGTCACAAACCCCTATTTTTTAGTTGCTTATACAATAACATTTAGTTTTTTACTTATAATGGAAATTCCTTTGATTGCATTAAAGTTTAAAAACTTTTCTTGGAAAACCAATAAAATCAAATTCATTTTCTTAATAATTTGTCTTATACTTTTAGCGTTTTTAAAGTTAACTGCAATCCCCCTTATTATAGTTTTATACCTTTTAATTTCTTTTTTAATATTTTTTTCATGGATAAAAGCTTAACTATAGGCTTTATTTTATTTTTGAGAATTAATTAAAAGATGGAGCTATTTTAAACTGCTTTAGAAAATCTTGTGCTTAGAGTTTTTAATTTATTATAGGGAATTAAGAGGTCAATTTTTCCATTAAACTTTCTTTGTTTCCTAGCTATTGACGATTCTTG
>DAIQBE010000020.1:0-15628 GCA_036781325.1 Leadbetterella sp.
TCCTTCCATTTCATCAGATGAAATATAGGTCAAGTGTCTTTTTAAATCCTCGTCTTTTAAAGTTTCTTCATATTTAGTTTTAACGTTTTGAGCTAAAAGTTGATGACATACAAAGAGGTAAAATGAAATTAGGATTGTTTTTTTCATATATAATTAAAATTTAAACAAATAACTCTAAAACATTTTATTTTCACAAACAATTATTATTTGTAAATTTGCATTTAAAAAAAAACTTCAAAAACTGAATGAAAGTTAATCTTACTACTACCGAAAAATTTGAGTCGAGACACCAAGGAAAAAGTGAATCAGAAATTAAATCAATGTGTGAAACCATCGGTGTGAATTCCATTGAACAATTAATAGAAGAGACTATTCCTTCCAATATAAAGTTGTTAAAAAGACTAGAATTGCCGGCACCACTTTCAGAAATTCAGCTTTTGAGTAAATTGAAGTCTTTGGGAGAAAAAAATAAAATATATAAATCTTTTATAGGTACTGGATATTACGATACTGTTGTGCCAAAAGTTATTTTAAGGAACATTCTTGAAAATCCATCTTGGTACACTGCTTACACACCTTATCAAGCAGAAATTGCACAAGGTAGATTAGAAATGTTGCTGAATTTTCAGACCATAGTTTTAGATCTAACAGGAATGGAAATAGCCAACGCATCACTTTTAGATGAAGCCACGGCTGCTTCTGAGGCAATGTCTATGTTTTTTGGAAATAAAAAAGGTTCAAAAAAGAACGCTACTATTTTATTTGTTTCAGACTTGTGTCATCCTCAAACCATTGACGTAATTAAGGGAAGAGCAAATCCTCTCGGGATACAAGTGGAAGTTGGAGATTACGAAATTTATGATTTTTCAAATGATTTAATTTTTGGTGCAATATTTCAAAATCCCAATACATTAGGGGAAATTATTGATTTTACTTCTCTCTTTGAAAAGCTACATGCTTTAGATATAAAAGTATGTTTAGGGGTAGATTTACTATCATTAACAATCTTTAAAACACCAGCCGAAATGGGAGCAGATGTGGTAATTGGTACTGCCCAACGTTTAGGAGTTCCAATGGGATATGGGGGTCCCCATGCAGCTTTTTTTGCCACAAAAGATGAATTTAAAAGACATATTCCTGGAAGGATAATTGGGCAATCAATTGATTCGGAAGGAAATAGGGCATTAAGGATGGCACTTCAAACAAGAGAGCAACATATTAGGAGAGAAAAAGCGACCTCAAATATTTGCACTGCTCAGGTATTGCTTTCTGTTATGTCTGCGGCATATTGTATTTATCATGGACCTGAAGGTTTGAAAAATATTGCTTTAAAAATTCATGGTTTAACCAAGTCTTTTGCAAATGCAGTGCAAGGATTGGATTACAGGGTCTTGAACTCCAACTATTTTGATACTATTACATTAGATGTTTTGGACAATTCTAAAATTAGAGAAATTGCAGAATCTAAAGGAATTAATTTAAGATATCATGGGTCAGAGGATGTTAGTATTTCTTTTGACGAAACAAAGACATTAGAAGATTTAGGCCTTTTACTTCAAGTTTTTGCAGAAGCAAGAGGAGAAAATTTAATTTTGAACTTAAAAACTGAAGTTGATACTGAAATTTCTGAAGAATTAAAAAGAAATTCAGACTTTATGACCAACAAGGTTTTTAATAATTATCATACAGAACATGGAATGCTAAGGTATTTAAAGTCATTAGAAAGCAAAGATTTGTCTTTGGTTCATTCGATGATTTCTTTAGGTAGCTGTACTATGAAGTTAAATGCAACTTCTGAAATGATACCTGTTACATGGCCTGAGTTTGGTTCTATTCATCCTTTTGCACCGATAGACCAAGTGCAGGGCTATCAAGAAATGTTTAAAGATTTAACAACTTGGTTGGCTAATATCACCGGTTTCCACTCCGTTTCTTTGCAACCTAATTCCGGTGCCCAAGGCGAATTAGCTGGACTTATGGTAATTAAAGCCTATTTTGATCACAAAGGTGAGAGCCATCGCAATATCGCATTGATTCCTTCTTCTGCTCATGGAACTAATCCTGCTTCTGCAGTAATGGCAGGAATGAAAGTAGTTGTTACTAAATGTGACGAAAAAGGAAATATAGATTTAGAAGACTTAAGAGAAAAAGTTGCTGCTCATGCTCAAAACTTGGCTTGTTTAATGATCACCTATCCTTCTACTCATGGTGTATTCGAAGAAACAGTTATTGAAATATGCGAATTGATTCATAAAAATGGAGGACGTGTATATATGGATGGAGCAAACATGAATGCTCAAGTTGGTTTAACTTCTCCGGGTAGGATAGGTGCTGATGTATGTCATTTAAATTTGCATAAAACATTTTGTATACCCCATGGAGGTGGTGGTCCTGGTATGGGCCCTATTGGTGTAGTGAAAGATTTAGCGCCTTTTTTGCCAGGAAATGCAATCATTAATACTGGGGGAGAACATGCTATTCATGGTATATCTGCAGCACCGTGGGGTAGTGCAAGTATTTTGCCAATATCATACGCATATATAGCAATGATGGGAACAGAGGGCTTAGAAAACGCTACCAAACTGGCAATTTTTAATGCTAATTATATAAAATCTAGATTAGAAAATCATTTTTCAATATTATATACTGGGAAAAATGGACGTTGTGCCCATGAAATGATTGTAGACTGCAGATCTTTTAAAATGTCAGCTGGAGTAGAAGTGGAAGATATAGCTAAACGTTTAATGGATTATGGATTTCATGCCCCTACTGTTTCGTTTCCAGTGGCCGGAACTTTAATGATTGAACCCACTGAATCTGAATCACAAGCAGAATTAGATCGTTTTTGTGACGCTTTAATTGCAATTCGTTTAGAAATTATCGAAATAGAAGAAGGGATTTATCCAAAAGATGATAATGTTTTGGTAAATGCTCCTCACACTATGCGTGTGGTAATGGCCGAAACTTGGGCAAGGTCCTATTCTAGGGAGAAAGCTGCATTTCCTTTTGAAAGTTTAAGATTTAATAAATTTTGGCCATCAGTGAGTAGGATAGATTCAGCATATGGGGATAGAAATTTGGTTTGCAGTTGTGACCCCATAGAGGCTTATGCATAATTTTAATTGTTTTTATGCTAAATAAAAACGAAGCTATTCATAGGATTAACGAACTGGGGCAGATTAAATGCCCCTTTTTGTTTGTTATAGACTATAGTATGGAAAATAATTTGGTTTTTGCTTTGGAAGATATAGATGTAAAAGAATTAAAATATTCTATAAATAATAAATATTCCAATTTTAAGAGCTTAATTAACATAAAAGAAGTTGAAAGTTTAAAGTTAAAATCATTTCCTTTAAGTTTTAACCAATATCAGAAAGCATATTCTTTGGTAAATAGGAATTTAAACTTTGGAAATAGTTTTTTAGCAAATCTTACGGTGGAAACTCCTATTGAAATTTCCTTTGATTTAGAAGAATTGTTCCAAATTTCTCAAGCAAAATATAAACTTTGGATTAAAGATAAATTTGTTTGCTTTTCTCCTGAAACATTTGTTTCGGTTGATAAGCTTGGAAAAATATCTTCTTTCCCAATGAAGGGCACAATAGATGCAGATTTGTCAGGTGCCGCTGACCAAATTTTAAAGGATCCAAAAGAGCAGTTTGAGCATACTACAATAGTGGATTTGATACGAAATGATTTAAGTAAAATTTGCAATAAAGTTTGGGTACAACGATTTAGGTATTTAGAAAAAATTAAAAAATCGGATGGTGGAAGTTTGTTGCAGGTGAGTTCCGAAGTTTGTGGTCAGCTGCCCCCAGATTGGGAAAATGCTATTGGAAATTGGCTTTTTGAACTATTACCTGCGGGGTCAATTACCGGTGCACCCAAAGATAGTACCTTGAGAATTATTAATGAGGCGGAGCAGTATACTTATAAAAATTCTGGAAGAGGCTTTTATTCGGGAATATTTGGCATTTTTGATGGCCAAACGCTAAACTCAGCTGTCCTAATTAGATTTATAGAAAAAACGAGGAGAGGTTTAGTATTTAAAAGTGGTGGCGGATTAACAAATAGGAGCGACCCAAAAAAAGAATATGAAGAATTAATAAGTAAAATTTATGTCCCAGTTTTTTGAAAGCATTAAATTATTAGATGGTAAATTACAACTGTTGGATTTACACAATCAAAGGCTAAATACTACTCGAAATCTTTTTTTTGAAAATTGTAAACAGATCGACCTTTCAAAAGAAATTTCTATTCCTTGTGATTTTAAAGATGGTTTAGTTAAAGTCAGAATTGAATATGCAAGATATTTAAATAGGATTGATTTTCTTCATTATGAAATTAAGAACCATAATCTCGTAAAAATATTAGTCAATGAAAATATTGCTTATGAATTTAAAGCAACAAATAGAAGTATGTTGGACACATTTTTGAATTCTAACCCCAAATTTGATGATGTTATATTTGTCAAAAATGGTTTTTTAACCGATGCTTCTTATTCTAATTTGGCTCTTTATAATGGTAAAGTATGGATTACTCCCACCCATTGCCTTTTTAAAGGCTTAAAAAGGGGAAGTTTGTTGGCAGATAATAGACTCGTGGAAAAGGATGTAAGTTTGAAAGATTTGCATAAGTTTGAAAAAATAGCATTTATCAATTCAATGAGAGATTTTGAAAAAATATATACATTTGTTTTTGAAGAAAGTGAATTGAAATTAGCTAATGCGTATTAGATTTTTTATTTATCTTTAATTTTATATTCAATAGTCATTCTTATTAATTTAGTCTCAATTTCATTCAGAATTTAATGATTTATGAATTTTGTTCTATATATTTTTTAAGACTTTCCATGGCTGTTTTTTGTACTTTGCTTTTAAAAAAACTAGTCCATCCCAAAAGCAATCCACTTAATCCAAAAGCTTGTCTGGCCCATTTATAAAAGTCAAAGTGGTCTGTATGCTTTATAATCTTTCCATCTTTTATTATAAAATCACCAATAATTTCGTTTATGACTAATCTCTTGGTTTTTGAGAACGTGTATTTGGCAATCCATCTGGCTTTTCCACCATTTTCAGAGGTTGCTAGTATTTCATATTTAAGTTCTAAGTCTTTACCTCTTGTAATTAGCATTTCCCACATTTTTCCTGCTTCTTTTCCAGAAAGGTTTGAAAATGCTTCATCATTAAAAATAGCGTCGGCTGCATAACATTCCTGCATATATTTTACATTTTTTTGCTGAAATGCAGCATAAAATTTATCAATAAAAATTCGGTTTTCTTCCATGATTTATTTAATAATTTATGAAAAGTAATTTTATTTTTTTTATAATAAAATAGTTATCAACAATTTTATTTCTTTTATCTCATTTTGTTAAAGATTGTTAATCTGTTTTTAATTTGAAATATTAGTTCTAAAATTGAATAAAATCCTAAAAATATGAAAAAGTCTTTGCTATTATTTTTCTTAGCCAACTTTTCTCTTTTTGCTCAAGAAAATTTTCTAGAGACCTATCATCCGTACAGAAACAAAGCGGAAATGGCTATTGTGGAGGGAAACTACGCCGTGGCTTCAGCGGCATATAAAACCGCATTTGAATCCGTTAAAAATCCATTGGCCAAAGATATTTTTAATGCAACAGTGTGTAAATTTCTTCAAAATGATTTTGAAGGAGCTAAGCCTCTTTTACTAAAATTGGCCAAGAAAGGTATTTCTGCCCAGCGTTTAGATGCAAAAGAAGCTTTTGCAATTACGAGTATTAAAAATGATTGGCAAAACTTCAAAACTACTTATAATCAAATCCAATCTTATGCTGTAGAAAAAATGGACTCTACCATATGGACAAAAATTAAGAAATTGTATATTGAAACAATAGAGGAACATGATAACCGTGTGTACAAATATAGTGAAATGAATGGCTTAGAGGCTAAAAGCTTGGGTAGGAAATTTAAGATTTCAAGTAAAGAATTTAGGAATCTCCGAAATACAGACTCGTCATTCAAAAAAAAGGAATATTCACTTACCGAAGATTTGGAAAGTGATGCTATAAGAAAAATAGATAGTCTACATGTAGCTGCTAGAGAGGAATTGTTGAAAATGATTCAAAAATTTGGATTTCTTTCTGAAGAAGATTCTTTTCTAGCGGATGGTACAAATGTTTTTGCAATTGAGAAATTAGAAAGATTAAATAATTTTAGAATTACAGCAATTCAAGATAAGTTTTTATTTAATAGAATGTCAATTCTGGTGGAAGAGTACAATCTTCTGGCAAATTACAAAGACATGGGCATGTGGAATAAATTAAAGCAGGATAAAAATGGCCTTTTTGAGTTTCAAAAGAGTGTAAATGAAGCTTTACTGAAAGGTGTAAGAACTGGTAAAATAAACCCAGATGTAGCTATCAGGCTTGGTTATAAAGATTCTTTACATGTTTTAAATGACATTTCTATTTTTAAAATTAAGATTGAAGATAAAACAGAGTGTCAAGAGGAGCTTTTAAAGAGTGATTATGTGACATTTTATAAGCCAAAACCAATAAATGATAGCCAGAGAAAAGCGTACAGCGTGTTAATTGAAAAATTGGGGCTTGAAACTTTAGAAGAGCTACATAAAAAAAGAATTTACTCTACTACAAAAAATGATTTTTTTATTTTTAATTTAAAATTTCAACTAGAAGAAACAACTGTTCCTAGTTGTTTTTCAGCTAACGAGATGTTAAAAGGAGCCATTAAAATTGAGTAAATAGTTAAACCATTTTTACCTCATTTTTTATTTTAAAAGGGTTTCGGTTTTTCCATTCATCGTCTATTTTTTTTATTAAACTTTTACTATAAACCCAAAAACTAAATTTGATAATTCCGGTCTTCAAATACACATAATTGTGTTGTATAACTGGCACTGCACCCATACTGGCCTTGGCAATGTGTGCTGTTCGACCAAGTTCCAAAGTAGTTTGCTTTTCATTAATTGCCATCTCTAAACCCCAAAATAGAATATTGAAGTATAGATTAAATGTATCATTTAATTCATAGTTTAGACCGATGTAATGTATGTCTTTTTGGCCATTGGGCCTGTAAATATGGCTGGAAAAGGCAATTATTTTATTTTCAAGAAATATTCCAAAAACTTTAAAATTTTCACCCAAGGCTTTTTTCATTTCAAAAAAATAATTGGGCAAAAGTCCTCCAATTTTTAAAGATTGTTGTTTTACAACTTCTAGGTATAAATCAAAAATTTCAGCACCATACTTCGAAATTTCATTTAAATCAAATTCTTTTCTTTCTAAATTTTCTGCTGATTTTCTGATTTTTTGAAATCTTTTTTTGTATTTCTTACTTAATTCATTTGAATAATCGTCTATTGATTTCCAGTTTGGATTTATCTCGATTTTCATAGTTACATCATTGGCAATTTCTGAAAATTTACTTTTGTTTTCTTTTAAGAATATTGGAGAACATTCTTTTATTATTAGACCCGATAGGTTATTGTCTATGTTTTGAAATTCATGGGTGAGGGCTTCAAATACTGATTTTGGTTCTATGCCTTCTTCAAAGAAAAACCCTTCCTGAGCAGTTCTGTATAGATTTCCACAAATTAGAATAGAAAACTGACAAGAAATAGAGAAAATGGATTTTAAAACGCAAGAAAGTGGGGTAAATTTTAAAGTTGAAAAGTTTACATCTTTTTCATTGAACTCTGTAATTTGAAGATATAAAACACCAATATTTTTTTTGTTCTTTTTTACAATTCCATATTTAACTCTAGAACTTGTTGATTTCTCTAGAAAAAATAAATAATTAGATTTTAAATGATGTTTCTCTGGTAGAATGTCGTCCCATGTATCTTTTATTTCTTGTAGGCTATCATAAATGGTAATCGAAAATTGAGATTCTCTTTGAGTTTGACAAAGTAGTTCGATCATATTACTAAAAGCATAAATATTTGATTCTTATTACGATATATATTAATTTTTGGTTCATTTATATTTAACTATTTCTGATTTCTATGGAATTACTAATGTTGAATTATAATTGTATTTTACAATTTATTTTTTTTTAAAACTTATTAATTTGTCAAATATTTAAAAGTTATTAACTCAGATAAAATACTTCATTTTTTAATTTTTTGTTTTTAAATTTTCAAATTCGAAATTCTTTTTTAGATTTGCATTATCAATTCATTCTTCATTTATTATTTAGATGGATGATTGATTTATAAAGACGGGTGGAGAGAATAGGCTCTTTGAAACTCGGGCAACCAACGAAACCAATTCGATAAGGTGCCAATACCTACCTAAAGGGCTCAAAAATTGCCATTAGGACTTATAAACCAATCAGGCGATTTACGATTATCTATTGGTTTTTTTTGGACTCCGAAAGTCGGAGAATTTTTGTTGTTAATTTATTTTGACAATAAAGTTTTATTTATTTTTTAACCAATTTAACAAATGTCAAACTTAAGATTCGAAACTTTGCAATTGCACGCTGGCCAAGAAATTGATCCAGTTACTCAGTCAAGGGCAGTGCCTATTTATCAAACTACAGCTTATCAGTTTAAAAGTTCAGAACATGGTGCTAACCTTTTTGCATTAAAAGAGTTTGGTAACATTTACTCTAGGATTATGAATCCTACGAATGATGTTTTTGAAAAACGATTAGCAGCTTTAGAAGGTGGAGTTGCAGCTTTAGCCATTAGTTCTGGCCATGCTGCTCAATTTATTGCCATTAATAATGTGACTACAGTAGGAGATAATTTTGTAACTAGTTCATTTTTATACGGAGGTACTTTTAATCAATTTAAAAATTCCTTTAAAAACATTGGAGTAGAAGCCAGATTTGCAAATGGAATCGACATTTCAAGTTTTGAAGCCTTGATAGACGATAAAACTAAGCTAATTTATCTAGAAACCATTGGTAATCCAGGTTTGAATATTCCAGATTTTGAGGCATTTGCTATCTTGGCTAAAAAATATGATTTGCCACTTTTTGTAGATAATACTTTTGGTGCTGGAGGAGCCATTTGTCAACCTCTAAAACACGGTGCACATGTAATTGTAGAGTCAGCCACAAAATGGATAGGCGGCCATGGTACTACGATGGGTGGAGTAATAGTGGATGGCGGAACATTTAATTGGGGTAATGGCAAGTATCCTCAATTTACTTCGCCCTCTCCAAGTTATGGAGGATTGGTTATGAACGATGTATTTGGAATAGGTGGACCTTTTGGAAACATTCAATTTATTATCCGTTGCCGGGTAGAAGGTCTAAGAGATTGGGGGCCGTCACAATCTCCATTTAATTCGTTTTTGTTATTGCAAGGTTTAGAAACACTTACGTTAAGAGTGGAAAGAACATGCGAAAATGCCTTGGCTTTAGCTAAATGGCTAGAAAGTCATGCCGAAGTGGAATCTGTTTCTTATCCAGGTTTAGAAAATCATTCATCTTATACAATTGCTCAAAAATATTTAACAAGAGGCTTTGGTGGAGTTTTATCTTTTAAGTTGAAAGGAGGAAGGGAGCGAGCCGAGAAATTTGTAAATAGTTTGCAATTAATTTCTCACCTAGCAAATGTTGGAGATTCTAAAACTCTGATCATACATCCGGCTTCTACTACCCATTCACAACTTAACGAAAAAGAGCAATCGGCTGCCGGAGTTGATCCAAATTTATTAAGAATTTCACTTGGAATAGAACATATAGAAGATATCAAGGCAGATATTATACAAGCACTTTAATTTTTAATCCATTTCTAATTAGTTTCATACGTGGGTTTTTTATCAAATGTTAAATAATCATATTTTTAAATACGATTCACCCTTTCAGCTTGAAAATGGAGAATGGCTACCAGAGTTTGAGTTGGCTTATACCACCTATGGTGTCTTAAACGAAGATAAGTCAAACGTTGTATGGGTTTGTCATGCTTTCACCGGCAATGCGAATCCTTCAGATTGGTGGAGTGGACTAATCGGAGATAGAAGAATGTTTAATCCACGCTCACATTTTGTTGTTTGTGCCAATATTATCGGTTCTCATTATGGAAGCACTAATCCATTGAGCATAAATCCTTTAAGCGGAGAAGCCTATTTTCATGATTTTCCTTTTATTTCTATTCGTGATATTGTAAATAGTTTTATACATTTAAGGAAACATTTAGGACTAGAAAGAATAGCCTACTTGCTTGGTGGCTCATTAGGTGGTCAACAAGCTGTGGAATGGGCAATTATGGAACCAAATTTGGTGGAAAAATTGATACTATTTTCTACTAATGCGGTTCATTCACCTTGGGGAATTGCCTTTAATGAAAGCCAAAGAATGGCTATAGCTAATGATCCAACTTGGGAACAAAATAATGCAAAAGCTGGCTCTGAAGGAATGAAAGTTGCACGAGCGATTGCACTTTTATCTTACCGAAATTACGAAACTTATAATCGTACGCAATCAAGAGATGAGGGACAAATAGATTTTTTTAGAGCTAATACTTATCAAAACTATCAAGGTGAAAAAATACAAAGGAGATTTAATGCTTTTTCCTATTGGATTTTATCAAAAATGTTTGATTCTCATGATGTAGGTAGAAATAGAGGAGGTTTAAAGAAAGCTTTAGAATTAATACATTCTAAAACTTTAGTTATTGGGATTACTTCAGATATTTTGTTTCCACCTGTTGAACAGGCAAAATTGGCACAATTAATTCCAAATGCAGTTTTTAAAGAGATTGATTCAACTTATGGCCATGATGGATTCTTAATAGAATTTGAAGCTATGGCGAATGCAATTCAAGATTGGGAAAATTCTTTTATTTCTTTTTGAGCGTTTTTTAATACCCTTTCTTTTTTCCAATTGAACCACTTTTGATTAAATACTTTAATTAGGATTTCATCAATATGAGTCATAATACCAACTTGCCAAATGCCTAAAAGTCTATCTTTTAAATGAGGGCTAAGGGACCGCATTGCAAATCCTAAGCCAGCAGTATTGTATTCAATATGATGCCACCATCCAGCGGGCATAAAAATCGTTTCACCTGGTTCAAGTATTACATCAATGCCTTTAATGAATTTTAAACCTGGATATTTTTCAAAGTCAGGATTGTTGATGTCAACCGAGGTATGTGTAGAAAATGGATATTGGTACAAAAGTTTGGAATATTTAGGATGGAATAAAACAATACGCTTATATCCAACAAGTTCAGTTAGAAAGACACAACTATTATCCATGTCTCTATGAATACGAGTTACAGCTCCTTTTCCCCCAAAGAATGCTAAAGGTAAAAAAGTTAATACTTTATCGGCGATGTTTGGAAATTTAAAATCTTTAAGCAGTTCTGTTTTATGTTTAAATACATTAAATAGAAATAGTCTTTTGGTAGTAGGCTTTTCTTGAATGAGTTGTAAATAATCCCCAAATTTCATTTTCAAATTAGCTTTTTTGTAGGATTGAGCATCTTGTTGTTTCTCATTTTCATCATCAAAGACTCCAACTTCTAAGTGGCCTAATTCATTTAGGAAATAATTAAAGGACCATTCATATACTTTTGAGTTTTTTCCAAAAAGATACTTTATTATTACCGGCTTTTGAGGTTTCATGTAAAGCCTTTGAAAATCCTCTCTTGAAAAATTTTCAATCCGATCAATCTGATTGCTTAATTGAATTGTACTAGTTTGGGCCTTAAACATTTCATTTTTTAAGATTAATGTAAAATACTCTGGCCAAATAACAAAAGAAACAATAGGGTTTGTTCCATTAATTTGCTAAAAATTTTCAAAAATTGATATGTGCTTTTAGAGGGAAAGAATGGTTAACACTAAAATAATATGAAATATTTGCAATGAAAGTTTGAAAAATATTTTAAATTGAAAATAAGAATATTTCTGAATATAACATTATTACCATAATTATCATATATATTATAATTACTATAAATATGATAATTTTTATTATTTCAATATTTATTGAAATAAATGAATTAGAATATAGTCATTCTTTTTCTTGTTTTGAATCAGTAAATGGAGGATTGCTTAAAAGCTAGTTTCTTCGTTCAATTTCCTTAAGATTTTCTATTTTTTTATTTCTCAAAAAACCATTGATGTCTTCAAAATGTTCTCTTACTCGTTTGTTTCCAAATTCAAAAACTTTGGTGGCAAGACCATCAAGAAAATCTCTATCATGAGAAATGAGTATGATTGTTCCTTCAAATGCTTTTAAGGCATCTTTTAGAATATCTTTTGTTCTTAAATCCAAGTGGTTTGTTGGCTCATCCAATATTAAAAGGTTAACTGGCTGCAGCAGCAGTTTTATCATTGCCAGTCGGGTTTTCTCCCCACCTGAAAGCATTTTTACTTTTTTGTTCAAGTCATCACCTCTAAACAAAAAAGCACCCAATAAGTCTTTTATTTTTGTTCTAATTTCTCCTTCAGCTATACTATCTACCGTATCAAATATTGTTAAATCACCATCTAAAAGAGATGCTTGATTTTGGGCAAAATATCCAATAAAACCATTGTGTCCTACCTTTAGATCACCATCAAACTCAATTTCTCCCATTATTGCCTTCACCATAGTAGATTTTCCTTCGCCGTTCTTACCCACAAAGGCCACTTTTTCACCTCTTTCAATCGTAATACTTACGTCTTTGAATACTAAATTATCGCCATAGTTTTTACTTACGCTATCTGCTATGACTGGATAATTTCCCGATCTAGGGGCAGCTGGAAATTTGATATTAATTGCTGAAGTATCTATTTCATCAATTTCAACGATTTGAATTTTTTCCAACATTTTTACTCTAGATTGCACTTGGAGTGTTTTGGAATAGGTTCCTTTAAATCTATCTATAAATTCTTGGGTATCTGAAATCATTTTGGCTTGGTCTGAAAATTGTTTTTGTTGCTGCTCAAGCCTTTCTTTTCTCAAGATTAGGTAATGAGAATAATTTACTTTATAATCATAAATTCTACCCATGGTCACCTCTATAGTCCTATTGGTAATGTTGTCAACAAATGCTTTATCGTGAGAAATTACAATAACAGCTTTAGCGGAGGTTGTCAAAAAATCTTCGAGCCACTGAATCGAGTCAATGTCCATGTGATTAGTAGGTTCATCAAGTAGAATTAAATCAGGATTTTGTAATAATATTTTAGCTAATTCGATTCTCATCCTCCAGCCACCACTAAATTCTGAGGTTGGTCTTATAAAGTCTTCTCTTTTAAAGCCCAAGCCCTTCAATATTTTTTCTATTTCTGAATCATAATTTATCTCTTCAATCGAATAATATTTTTCCGATAAATCAGATACTTGCTCAATGATATTCATATAAGCATCTGATTCATAGTCAGTTCTGGTTTCTAATTGGTAATTTAAACTGTCGATTTCATCTTTTAATTTTAGAATGCTTGCGAATGCTTTTGAAGTTTCTTCAAAAACTGTTGAATTGTCTTCTGTCAATAAGTGTTGTGGTAAATAAGCAATTACTGCATTATTTGGGGCTGATATTTTACCTCGAGTAGCTTTTTCAACACCTGCTATTATTTTTAAAAGGGTAGATTTTCCTGCTCCATTTTTACCCATTAGGGCTATTCTATCTTTTTCATTTATGTTAAAAGTTATATCACTAAAAAGGGTGGTGCCGCTAAATTCTACAGCCACATTATCTACAGAGATCATTCAGTAAAGATTTTTGTTTGACTGCAAATTTAGACATTTGAATTCAAATAAAGTACTTTTGAAAAGTTTAAGGCTATTAATATTAACCTAATTCAGAGGAGTTAATCTTCATTAGTTTCTTCGACATGTAAAATATGAAGCAATCTATGAATTATGGGTGAAAAAAATACTGCAGTTATACTTAAGAATGCCACTCCGCCATACAAAGCATAAAAGGAAGAAAACAGTTTTGCATTATCATTTTTCATTTCTGAAACTGGTCCCATACCAGTTAATATCATGGAGGCCATATAAAAACTATCTATCCACGAAGTTTTATTGAAATAATAATAGCCGAGTGTTCCCATTCCTAAAGAAATAGATATTAAGAATAAAGCAAAAAGTGAATATTTACTTAGTCTCACAAAGAATTGACCAAGTGGGGCAACATTTTGATTTTTATTTTCTAGTTTCATCTAAAATATTTCAAATTATTAAACATTATTCAATTTAGCATTCATTATATGACCAATTTCTAAGGCCTTTTTTTTAACAAAATTTGCATTTTCCCCTTCAAAAAGATTATCAGTACTCCAATTCCAATAGGCTAGCCAAAGTTCAAATAGATGAGTGTTTAATGGATAAGTACGATTACGATCTATATGGACCCACATCAAACCGCCTGTATAAGAACCCGTTTGAAAAAGCCAATTATCCCAAAAATTGTACACTCTTTCTACGTGTTCCTTCCAGTTTTTCATTGAAGGTTCAAAGACTGGAATCATTGCTGGGTCTTTTAATAACTTGTCATAAAAAGCATCCACTAATCGTATAATATCAGCCCTATTTTCTATATCTTTCATATTTTTTTTTATATTGCATCAATTATTATAGGTAAAATATCGTTATCATATTTACAAACCAACATTAAATTTTTGAATGAAATATTTTTTTACATTTTTTTGTATTCTGGTGCTTTCTTTCAATAGTAAAGCTCAGAAAAAAAAACTTGTCAACAAAGAAACTGGGGCATTAGTTAAACCAAAATCAAAAGAAAATAGATTTGTAGTTTCTTCAATAAATGCCAAATATATGTTGGTTGATTCTTTTGCTGTTAGAATATTTGCATTGGTAGAAATTGCTGGAGCCGATGAAAACACCTCTTTTAAGCAACTGGATGATTTTTTTAATGTCCAATGGTCATTACAACCTGAATATGGGGCTAAAGAAAAACTAAAATCAGGAAAAGTGGCATTTACTGATGAATTTTTCGATAGAAAACAGAATTTTTTTAATTTAATTTTTGAAATTCCAAGGCTTAAAAATATTAGTAACGCAGTTTTGATTTTAGACTTTATTGACCAAAATATGTCATTGAAGTATACAAATGATCTGCCCATTGACTTTTTAGGTAAACGGATTGAGTCAAGATTTATGGTATTTAATGATAGCTTAGAAAAATTCCCCAGTTTTCAATCTTATGTTTCTATTGGTAAGCCTTTTGTAATAAAGGCCATAAATCCATCCTCTGAAAAATTGTTTTTGAAGAAGTACTTAAACAAATCCTTGCCCGCTTTGTCGCCAATGTCTGCAAGCAAACGAGAAGTTTCAGATGAATTTGAACTAGTTTCAACCGTAGAAATTAATGCAGGAGAAAAGATATCTTTAAAAGATGAAGGATTATATGTTGTTTCTAGTTTTAGTGAGCCAGGGGATGATAATTATAGTTTCATTGGAGTTGATGAGAGATTTCCTAGATTAACTTATGCTACAGAACTACGTGAAGCTTTGGCATATATGAGTACTCCTAAAGAAATAGAAGAACTTAAAAGTACCGAAAATTCAAAAGATGCCTTAGATTTGTATTTTTTAAATGTTTGTAAGGGTAATCAAACTTTAGCAAAACAAATAATTAAAAGTTATTATAAGAGAGTAGCTGATGCCAATAAACTGTTTTCCACCTATAAAGAAGGTTGGAAAACCGATAA
>DAIQBE010000021.1:0-15532 GCA_036781325.1 Leadbetterella sp.
TAATTGTAATATTCAAATAAAAAGTTTTTATGAGTTGGAACAATTAGCTTTTTTTCTAAAAGCATCTAATAAATTATTCAGTATTTCTAGTTCGTCTTCGCTTATATCTCCAATTTCATGTTCTAAAGTTGATAATTTTGATTTTACATTTAGTAAAAATTTCTTTCCAATTTCAGTTATTACAACGTCACATGCTCTTCTATTAGTTTCTTTTTGATCTCTTCTTACATAGCCTTTAATTACCAATTTATCCACCAATCGAGATGCATTAGAAGTTTTATCTAGCATTCGATCAATAATTTGATTTATGGTAATTGGATTATCATTTTGACCATTTAAAATTCTTAAAACATTATATTGTTGAATACTTAAATCAAAAGGTTTTAACAACTTATTTTGGACGGCAAAAAGCCAATTACTTGTAAAAATAACATTTACAATTGCTTTTTCTTTTTTACTTGAAAATGGTTTAATTTGTTTTATTTCATTTTCTAATGTCATACTTTTACTTTTGAAATAGCAATATTTATATATGTAACAACATTTGTTACAAATGTAAAATTTTGAATTTAAGGAACAAATTAAAATGAATGAAACTTTCTAAAAATCTTATATTAGGTTCCAATTCTCCTAGAAGGAAAGAAATTTTAAAATCTTTTGGATTGAAATTCAAAGTATTGGTAAGGCCAACTGATGAAAGTTTTGGATCTGAGATGCAGATAGAAAAAGTGCCTGAATTCTTAGCTTTTCAAAAATCATCTTGCTTTGAAGATTTTGGACAAGATACTATTATAATTTGTGCAGACACCATAGTAGCTATCAATAATCAAATTTTAAATAAGCCAACTTCTTATGATGAAGCTTTTGAAATGCTAAGTAGTCTAAGTAACAAAACACATAAAGTTATCACAGGAGTTTCTATAAAAATAGGAGAAAATTATACTAATTTTATTGATGAAGCTTTGGTAAATTTTGATAAACTGGAGCCAAATGAAATAGATTATTACATTAAGAATCACAAACCTTTTGATAAAGCCGGATCCTACGGGGTACAAGATTTTATAGGTATGATGGGTATTTCAAAAATAGAAGGTTCTTTTTATACAGTTATGGGCCTACCCATACATAAAGTTTATACGTTTCTAAAACCATATATAAAGTTATGAAAAAAGACGATGTAGTAATATATCTTAATGAACCCGATGAAAAAGTATATGTAAAAGTGCCACCAGGCATGGAAACACTATTCCAACTCCAAAATTTATCAGGGAAAATTATTGAAGAGGCTATTCACTTTAAAGAATTACATGATTTTGAATTATCAGGCTTGCCTGATGGTAATTATTTTGTGATTGTAAAACAAGGCGATTCTATTCGTTCAAAAAAAATTGTTAAAGGTTACCATCCTTAAACTATTAACATGAGAATAATAATTGATATGGATGATGTATTGGCTGATGCCAGTAGTAAAATTTTAAGCATATTTAATCAAATAAATGATACAAATATTGAACCTTCTTTTTTTGATGATAAATCTTTTTATGATTATGTAAATTCTCCAAAATTTAAACCATTCATTAATTATATTTATGAACCAGGTTTTTTTTCAGATTTAAAAGTATTTCCTAATGCTCAAGATGTTGTAAAAGAACTTTCTGAAAAACATGAAGTTTATATTGTGTCTGCTGCAACTGAATTTCCAAATTCATTAAAAGAAAAATATGATTGGATGAAAACACATTTTCCATTCATATCATGGCGGAACTTTGTTCTATGTGGCGATAAATCTATAGTTAGTGGTGATATTATGATTGACGATCATGAAAAAAACTTAAAGAATTTTAATGGTGAGAAAATCTTATTTGATGCTCAGCATAATAAATTGGTAAAAGGTTATCTTAGATTAAACAATTGGATAGAAATACATAATTACTTTTTTTAATTAAATGGAAAATTCTTTTGCTCACTATGTAGTAAAGCATTTAACTCAAATGCCAAATAGAGCAGTTGCATCTACATATGAACACCAAACTTTAGATTTTCTTTCTTCACTATTTTCAAATAAAAAAATTGAAAGAGAATCGTTCTATAGCCCAAAAAACTATTTATATACCATAGCGTGGCTTTTATTGGGAGTAATTACTAGTATCTTAATTTTAGATTTGTTTCCTATTATCAGCCTTTTGCTGTCGGTAATTTTTATTTCTATGGCCTTCCTTTTTTTTAATTGGATGTCTTCCCCTATTTCTAGGTTTCCTCCTCTGGTAAAAACACATAATTTGGTCATTTCAGAACTGAAAAAAAAACCAAAAAAAATAATCTTAATGGCACATTATGATACTGCCCCAATTTCTATTTTGTATAAACCTTCGCTAGTTGGAAACTTTAGAAAATCCTTGAATTTCAACATTTTACTCCTGCTATTGACTGAAATACTGGTAATTTTCCATTTTTTAAAACCGAATAATAATACACAAGGCGGTCTTTATGTTTTAGCATTGTATTTCTTTATTCAATTGTTTGTTGCAAGTTTTGATTTTTTTAGATTTGGGTATTCGAATGGGGCATCAGATAATGCTACAGGAGTGGCAGCCGTAGCTGAAGTGGCAAAAATAGTCTGGGAAAAGAATTTAAAGAACACTGAAATCCAGGTTCTTTTTACAGGTGCAGAAGAAGTAGGAATGCTTGGAGCAAGGTTTTTTTTGAAAAAACATTTTAAAGAATTCGATAAAAATACAATGGTAATTAACTTTGATACTTTAGGTGCTGGAAAATTAAATGTAATTAAAAAAACTGGATCTTGGGGTACGATAACTTATGATAATGAATTAGTGAAAATCTCCGATGAAATAGTTAAAAATGACCAAGCATTTCTTCACGTTAAGTCTGGAGAATGGCATACCGCAGACTTTGATTCCGTTTGGTTTAATAGAGTAGGAATTCCATCATTGACGTTGGCTGCATTGGATTCAAATGGTAAAATGCCTAATATTCATAGGGAAACAGATATATACGAAAATGTAAATTTTACACCTATGAATGATGCGATTGCCCTCGCAGTTAAACTCTGCTTAAAGATAGATCGAATATGAAAAACAAACTTGTAATTCTATACTTATTAGTTTTGGCCATTGAAATTTGGGCAGACTCAAATAATCAAAAAATAGTGATGATGGTCACAAAACCATTATTAATGCCCCTATTAGTAGTACTTTATTTAAGTTTTAAACAAACAATCTTGCCCAACTGGTATTATATTATAGCACTAATTTTCTCCTTATTTGGAGATGTTTTTTTAATGTTTAAATCTAAAGATCTTTTTATTCCAGGATTGGCTTCTTTTTTAATTGCACATATTTTTTATATTGTACTTTTTATTAAAGAAAGTAAAATATTAAGGTGGCCCACATTAATTATTTTAATAATTACAATTTCCTATTTGTTTTTCTTAAAACCAAATATTGAAAATGAATTGATTCTCCCTGTTTCAATTTATTGTATCGTTATTAGTTTCATGGGAATCGTTGCTATTAACCGAAAAAAATCGTCATTTGGATATTCATTAATAAGTTTTGGTGCCTTATTATTTATTATATCTGATTCATTAATAGCCTTTAATAAGTTCGTCGAAAATCTTCCTCAAAGCTCATTTTTAATTATGAGTACCTATGGGCTTGCTCAATTATTTATACTTTTTGGATTTCTTAAAAAAAAATAATAAAGCTAAACTAAATTGGTTTTAATTAATTTAATTGCGATAGCCAATAAAATTAATCCAAATACTTTTTGAAGTACTTCAATAGTGCCTGGTTCAATTTTCCTTTCTAACCAAGAAGAAGATTTTAAAACTAAATATACTAAAAGTAGATTTACGAAAATACCAACAATTATGTTTTCATCGTGATAAGCAGCTTTTAATGAAAGTAGGGAAGTCATAGTACCTGCCCCTGCAATAATTGGAAATGCCAAAGGAACAATGGAGCTAGCTTTACCTTGATTTGTTGAACTATGCTTGAAAATCTCACGACCTAATATCATTTCAAAACCAATAATAAGTAAAATTAAAGCCCCCGCCACAGCAAATGATTTAATATCTACCCCAAAAAGTTGTAAAATCTTGGTGCCAAGAAACAAATACCCTAACATTAATCCACCAGAAATTAGCGTAATTCTTTCCGCATTAATGTGTCCAATTTTTTTTCTTAAATTTAAAATTATTGGAATAGAGCCCAGAATATCGATAATCGAAAAAAGAATTAATGAAACAGATAAAATTTCTTTTAGATTAAAATTCATGATTTTTATTTATTATTTGAAATTAGAGAATAGTTTTTAAGAAAAGTAATAACATTTCAAATTCTTCATCCTTAATAGCAGGAAAGTTAGCTATTCTAAAAGTATTTTCTTTCCATTCCCCGTATCCATTTCCTAATAATATATTTCTATTTTTCGCTTTCGTAATAATCAAATTAGCACTATCGCTTTTTATTGCTAAAACCGTATTAGACCTTGTTAATGGGTTTTTAACAAGCAATTCTAACTCTTGAATTCTAGCTAGCTCTGAATATAAAAAGCTTGCTCTTTTAAACAGCTTTTTGGAAATTTCTTGAATGGGCAAATTATCTTCAAGTAGCCTTCTTAACAAATAAATTCCTAAAATATTTGGCGTATAATTCGTTTGAAATTTATTGAAATTTTCCTCGATAAAAATAAGGCTATTGTAATGATTCCGTTCGTTTATTTCAATTGCTCGCTCTTGCGCTTTTGGAGAAACAATCAATATTCCCAAGCCCGATGGTAATCCAAAACATTTTTGCGAAGAAGCAAACCAAACATCAGCCAAAGAGAAATCAAGAAAATCTCCTCCCATTGACGATGTAGCGTCAACCATTATTAAAGCATTAGGACAAGATTTATTTAAAGACTTAAGTGAATCTGAGGAAATGCTAGTTCCATTTGAAGTCTCGCATCCTACCACACAAAGCACGTTATTTTCTTTGTCTAATTCTAGTTCATCAACTTGATTATCAATAAAAAAACGAGAACCTCTAATTTCAGATTTTTTAAAATTTAAAAATGAATTTACTTGAGGATTAGTTACTGCATATTTAAACCATTTTTTACCAAATGCACCATTATACAAAAATTGAATCTTCCCAGAAAAAAGTGATTGAGCACAAATTTCCCAACATTCAGTAGAAGATGAAGTAAAAAATACTTTATAATTTATTGGGACGTCAAGCTTTATTTTAAACAACTCAATTGTTTTTTCAAGCATAGCCATAAATGGCAAACTCCGATGATTCCGTTCCAAAATGCCACTATCAAAAGCATCCATTGCATATTTTTCAACATTTGGATATAACTTAGAAGGACCAGGATAAAAATTTAAAGGCTTCAAATTTTTGTTTTTTTGATTAGACTCCATTAGATTATATGTTCAAAGGAAGCCTGATTCTTGGCTTCTCTACATTCCAATCATTCTTGAATTGTAAAAACCAATTAAAAGCCTCTTCAAGAGCCAACAAGTTTATAGAATATACCACATATTGCCCTTTCTTCTTGGAAGTAACTAATTCAGATTGTCTCAATAAATCCAAATGATGCGAAATACTAGGTTTAGAAATATTGAATCTATCTGCAATTTCTCCAGCAGTACTACTTCCGAATTTCAATATTTCTAATATTTCTCTTCGGGTAGCGTCGTTAAGAGCTTTAAATATTGCCTCCATATTTAATTAAATAATAATATATTTGTACAAATAACTAATTAATTTTCTATTTATCAAAGTAAACATAGAAAATAAGTGTGTTTTTGCATATTCTTTACTGAAAATTAAAGAATTTTACAGCTTGGGGCATAAAAATTGGTATATTTGCCAAAATTGCTTTAAAAGCTAAAAAAGCAATAATCACTTTAATAATTAGTCTAAATGGATTGTATTTATTGTTTACAAATCCAATATTTTTGAAACAAATTTATCTTGCATGAATGTCCTAAAATTTGGAGGTACTTCGGTTGGAACGGTAGAAAGTATTAATCAAGTAATTGAAATCATTTCTAAAAAAAGGAAAAATTCTCAAAATATTGCAGTTGTATATTCTGCAATGGGAGGTGTTACCAATAAACTTATAGAAATTGGCAAATTGGCTTCCCAAAATAATCTTACCTATTTAGAAATTTTAAAAAGCATTGAAGACCGTCATATTAATATTGCAAAGTCTTTAACAGAAGTAAAATCACAAAGTGTTTTAATAGCTTCTATAAAAGGATTATTTAATGAAATCGAAGATTTACTTAAAGGAATTACCTTTATAAAAGAGCTAACCAACAGAACACTTGATTTATTATTGAGCTTTGGAGAAAGGTTATCAACAACAATCCTTACATTTTCTTTAAATGATAGAAATATAAAATCAGAATATGTTGATGCAAGAGAAATAATTAAAACGAATAGTCATTATGGATTCGCTGAGGTTAATTTTAAATTAACAAATAATCTAATCTCTCAAAAAATCACAAATTCTGAAATTGTTTATTGTATTACCGGTTTTATATCATCCAACGAAGAAGGAATTACTACTACGTTAGGAAGAGGCGGAAGTGACTATTCGGCTTCCATAATTGGAGCAGCTTTAAATGCCGAAGTCATTGAGATATGGACAGATGTAAATGGCATGATGACCGCAGATCCGAGAAAAGTAAAAAATGCATTTACAATTCCTTCGATTTCTTATTCTGAGGCAATGGAACTTTCTCATTTTGGTGCAAAAGTCATTTATCCTCCCAGCTTAGTTCCGGCATTTTTAAAAAATATTCCTATTAATATTTTAAATACCTTTAACAGTAATGATTTAGGAACTACAATAACCAAAGAAATAAACAAAAAAAGCTATTCTATTACTGGTATTTCTTCCATAGATGATATTTCTTTGGTAAATCTGCAAGGAAATGGAATGATTGGCGTGGCTGGAGTTTCGGCTAAATTGTTTGGGCTTTTGGCAGAAAATTCTATTTCTGTTATCTTGATTTCTCAGGCCTCATCAGAACACTCCATCTGTTTTGCAATAGATCCAAAATCTTCAGAAAAAGTAAATGAAATTTTGGAAAGAGGATTTAAGTTAGAAATTCAAAATGGAGATATTGAGAATATCACAATTCAAAATAATTTATCAATTATTGCTGTTGTTGGAGAAGGAATGAAATCTAGTTCTGGAATTTCAGGTAAATTATTTTCTGTTTTAGGCAAGAACGGAATAAATATTATAGCCACCGCCCAAGGTTCCTCTGAGCTAAATATATCTGTAGTAATAAAAAAGAAAGACATCAGTAAAGCTTTAAATGCAATACATGAAACTTTCTTTGAAATTGATGGCCTAACTTTAAATCTTTTTTTATTAGGGGCTACTGGACTTATTGGAAAAACCTTATTGAAACAAATTTCAGAACAAGCAGACCATCTCAAAAAACATAAAAATCTAAACTTGAAAGTAACCGGATTAGCTAACACTAAAAAAATGGTAGTTAATCCAAATGGAATTGAAATAAAAAATTGGAAAGAAATATTAAATTCTCAAGGAGAAAAAGTAAACTTAAGTGAATTTATTGAAGATATTCAAGCTTTAAATTTACCAAATAGTATTTTTATAGATTCTACTGCTGATAAAGATATTGTGCAATATTACTTCCCCATTTTAAATAGTAATATATCTATAGTTACCCCAAACAAAGTTGCAAATTCAGGAAGATATAGTCAATATGTGAGTTTAAGAGATATTTCTAAAAAAAGAAATGTGAAGTTCTTATACGAAACCAATGTTGGAGCTGGGCTACCAATAATTAATACTTTGCAAGGTTTAATTAATAGCGGCGATCAAATTCATAAAATTGAAGCCGTATTATCTGGAACTTTATCCTATATTTTTAATACTTTTTCTGCCAGCAATAAATTCGTTGATATTGTAAAAGATGCAAAGGCAAAAGGATATACAGAACCCGACCCCAGGGATGATTTAAGTGGGACTGATGTGGCTAGAAAAATTTTAATTTTAGCCAGAGAAACAGGTTTGCCCATTGAAATGGATGAAGTTGTTATTAACCCATTGCTCAGTGATAATGCAATGAAAGCTAATTCAGTAGATGCTTTCTATGATGTTTTAGAACAAGAAAATTCTTTTTATGCCAATAAAATGAAAATTGCCACTGAAAATGGAGAGGTCTTACGATTTATTGCTAGCCTCGAACACGGCAAAGCAAGTATCGGATTGAAATCCGTTGGAAAAACTCATCCATTTTTTAACATGGCTGGTTCTGAAAATATTATCTCTTTTACAACCGAAAGATATTTCAATAACCCACTAGTTGTAAAGGGTCCAGGTGCAGGAGCCGAGGTTACCGCTATGGGAGTTTTTGCAGAAATAATAAGTTTAAGTAGTTTTTTAGCGTAATTAATTAATATAAAGTGGATTCAATTAGAATTTTTGCTCCTGCAACTGTAGCCAATGTAGCATGTGGCTTTGATATATTTGGTTTGGCAGTAGATAATCCGGGCGATGAAGTAATTGTCAAAAAAAGAAACGATGGGAAAATTATTATTACAGAGATAACTGGAGATAATGGAAAATTAACCTATGAACCTTCAAAAAATGCAGTAACCGTTCCTATAATTAAATATTTAGAACAATTACAAAATAGCCAGGGATTTGATGTAATATTAAATAAAAAAATGCCGTTAGGAAGTGGCCTAGGAAGTAGTTCGGCTAGTTCAGTTGCTGGCGTGTTTGCCGTAAATCAATTGTTGGGGTCTCCTTTAGAAAATAAAAGACTATTGCCTTTCGCTATGGAAGGAGAAAGAATAGCCTGTGGTTCAGCTCATGCTGACAATGTAGCTCCAGCCCTACTAGGTGGTTTTGTAATAATTAGATCATACTCTCCGCTAGATTTTTTTAAAATAAATACGCCATCAGAATTATACGTTTCAATTGTGCATCCAGATATAGAAGTGAATACAAAAGATGCTAGGCATATTTTAAGAAATGAAGTTTCTATGAATAAAGCTATTTCACAAATGGGAAATGTAGCTGGAATGGTGGCTGGTTTAATTGGAGAAGATTTTGATTTAATTGGTAGGTCGATGGTAGATTATATTATTGAACCTATTCGCTCAATATTAATTCCACAATTTTTTGAAGTAAAAATGGCAGCTAAAGAAAATGGAGCTTTAGGTTGTAGCATTTCTGGTGCAGGACCCTCTATTTTTGCCTTTTCTAAAGGATTTGAAACAGCCAAAAAAGTTGGAGATGCAATGAATGCAGAGTTTAAAAAAGTTGGAATAAAATCAAACCTCTTTGTGTCAGCCATAAACCATGTTGGTCCTAGGATAATGGAATAATAATAAAGTAAATATCTCAATAAAGTATTCTTTTTTGTTAATTTTAGAAGTAGAATAGGTTTTTTTAATGATTTATTAACCTACAGAATGGAACACTCCCATTTTATGAAAGCACAAGAAATAATTCAAATTTTTCGAAAGTCAATTGCTGAATATCATTTAATTGATCAAGTAGATGCCAATATGCCAGAACATTATGATAAAAATTCATTTGAATATTTGTTATTTAGAAAAAACTGGATAGACACTGTCCAATGGCATTTAGAAGATATTATTCGTAATCCAAAAATTGAACCTGAAAATCTAGTATCAATTAAACGAAAAATTGACGCATCTAATCAAGACAGAACAGATACCGTAGAGTTAATTGATGAATTTTTATTTAAAAGTCTAAAAAATGTAAATCTGGAATCAAATGCTAGATTAAACTCTGAAACTCCAGCTTGGCTTTTAGATAGAATATCGATTTTACAATTAAAAATTTATCATTTCCAAGAACAACTTTCTAGAAAAGAAATCAACTTAATACACAGAGAATCAGTTAACTACAAACTATCTATTTTAAAAATTCAAGAGTCAGACTTAGAAAACTGCTATAATGAATTAATGGATGATTTAAGAGACGGAAAAAAATACATGAGATTGTACAAACAAATGAAAATGTATAATGACCCGAATTTGAATCCAGTTTTATATGAAAAATAAAATTTTAGTCATTCGATTTTCAGCCATGGGAGACGTAGCTTTAATGGCTGCAGCCCTAGCAAAAGTAAGTAATGACAATCCAAATTCCACTTTTTATATCCTAACTCGTAAAAAATTCAGTCCATTTTTTGAGAATTATACAAACATTGAAATACTGGAAGCAGATTTCGATAATAAGCATAAAGGCTTAATAGGACTTATCCGATTATTTTATAGTTTGACTAAGTTTAAATTTGACATTATTTTAGACCTACATCAAAATATCAGGACTTTTGTATTAAAATTTTTATTTTCTTTTAAAATAGTAAAAATTTATACCATCGTAAAAGGAAGAAAAGAGAAGAAAAGATTGATAAACCAAAAAAATTTTAAACCTCTAAAAAGTACTATTGAAAGATACCTTGATGTTTTCAAATTGGCTAGATTATCAAATGATACTTCCATAACAAGGGAAATACTTCCAGTTTTTAAGATTAAAGAAAAGGTATACCAAAAAATAGAAGAGTGGTTAAATATTAATAAAATTGACAAAAGCAATTTAATTGGTATTGCTCCTTTTGCTCAGCACATAGGTAAAGTATGGCCTTTAGAAAAATATGAAGAATTAATTAAAAAATTATCTACAAGCCCAATCAAAATTTTATTTTTTGGGGGAGGAAAAGATGAAATTGGTAAACTCGAAAATTTAGCAAAATCAAATAGGAATTGTATTAATATCGCTGGCAAATTTTCTCTTAATGAAGAATTAGCATTAATGACACATTTAAAACTAATGATTTGCGGCGATACTTCCAATATGCATTTAGCCGCATTAATGAATATTAAGGTACTATCAATTTGGGGAAGTACTCACCATTACACGGGCTTTGGCCCTCTTTTCCAAGATGAGGAACATATTATTGAAATTAAAAAAGAA
Source organism: Leadbetterella sp. (assembly GCA_036781325.1). GTDB lineage: Bacteria > Bacteroidota > Bacteroidia > Cytophagales > Spirosomataceae > Leadbetterella. The sequence goes on from DAIQBE010000021.1 coordinate 11,014, forward strand.
ACGCTCAGTTGTAGACCTTGTTCAGTATATGGTAACATCCCCTGTGCAAGACACGATTACGCATGCTTAAATTGGATTGATGCTGAAATAATACACCAAAAAACTTTAAATCTTTTAAAAATTTAAAGGCTATTCCCCTGATAATAAATTTTTAAAATTACCTAATATACCAGTCCATTTGCTATTGGTAGGAGATTGAATCTCAGGATAAACTTCTGATACTGGCAAAGCCAATAGCTCATTGGAAAAAGCTTGAAAATCTAAACCCCCAAAAGTACCCGAAGACATTAAAAGCAGATTACTTTGAAACCAATTCTGTTCTTTTAAGAAAGAAACCAGTTCTTTAGTTTCAGTAAATACTTTAAGGTCTGCCCTTCCAAAATATTTAATTATTTCTTCTTTAGATAACTCGGGCATCTTTTTCATCTCCAAGGTATGAGGACTGTAAAAAACAACAGCTACATCTGCATCAGCCATTTTTTGATCATATTGGGGTAAAAAATCTTTATTTAAGCTTGAAAAAGTATGCAATTCATAACAGGCAACTAATTTCCTAGTACCATATAACTCTTTAGTAGCTTGGGTGGTAGCCCCAACTTTAGAGGGAGCATGGGCAAAATCTCTATAAATATGCGTGTTGTTATTAAATCCTAAAGTTTCGAGTCTTTTTGCAGCACCTTTAAAAGACTGAATAGCGAGATAAAATTGCTCTTCGGTAATACCAAGTCGATCTAAAATGTGTTTAGCACCCATTAGATTTTTCATATTATGCTCACCAAAAATAAGAAGGGGAATTTCTCCTTGCAACGTTTTTAAAAATACCTGCCCATTTTTAACATAATATGGGTGTTTTTTATACGCAATTTTAACAATATCTGGTCTATCTTTTTCGCCGATTACTTTAACAATATCATCTGTTTCATCAAAAACCAGTACAGAGGCTTTATCCATTCCATCTACCAATTCTTCAAAAGCCTTAACATAGCTTTCAAATGTTGGAAAAACATTGAAATGATCCCACGCCACGCCACTAATTAAAGTAATATGGGGATGGTAAAACAAAAACTTAGATTTCATTTCTATAGCAGAAGACAAGTATTCATCTCCTTCAATTATGATAATTGGAGCATCTTTTGTAAGTTTAACCATCAAATCAAAACCCTCTATTTGTGCCCCAACCAAATAATCAAACTTTCTTTTATAAAAAGCCAAAACATGCAATATAATACTGGTAATGGATGTTTTACCATGGCTTCCAGCAATGACAATTCTTTGTTTATTTACCGATTGTTCATAAATATACTCCGGGAAAGAATATACTTTTATGCCTAATTCTATCGCTCTTAGCAATTCAGGATTATCCTTTCTTGCATGCATACCCAGTATAACAGCTTCTAATTCATTTGATATCTTTTCTGGAAACCATCCAAATTCGTTTGGCAAAATCCCTGCCTTTAGTAACCGAGATTTGGCCGGCTCATATATCTCATCGTCAGAACCAGAAACCTGGTATCCTTTTTGATGTAGAGCTAGTGCTAAATTATGCATTACTGCACCTCCAACAGCTATGAAATGTACTTTTTTAATTGTATTGTCCATCCAGTTTAAATTGTTTTTAGCATTGCCTTTAAATTTTAACCTATTCTTAGTGGCTAATTTGCAAAGTTCTAAAATTTATGTCAATTTTGCACCATCTTTTTCTCAATTCGCTTTCAAAAAAACATTCCTTTAGTATAAAAAATGAAGAGGTACATAGATTTAATTCAACAAACTTTTGAGTTTCCTACCAGAGAGTTTGGGGTAGATGGAAATAGTAATCTACAATTCAACAATGTACCTTTGATGGACATTATAAAAAAATATGGAACACCTTTAAAGTTAACATATTTACCAAAAATTGGCGAACATATTGAACATTCAAAACTATTGTTTAAAAATGCAATGAAAAAATACAATTACAAAGGGAGTTATACCTATTGTTATTGTACGAAGTCTAGTCATTTTAAATTTATTTTAGAGGAAGCTTTAAAACACAATATTCACCTTGAAACTTCCTCGGCATTTGATATGCCTATATTAAAAACATTATTTGAAGAAGATAAAATTGGAAAAGAAACCTTTATTATTTGTAATGGCCACAAAAGGCCTCAATATCTGGAATTTATAACCGAATTTTTAAATGAAGGATTTATTAATTGCATACCAGTTTTAGATAATTTAGGTGAAATAGATTACTATTTAAAAAATGTAAAAGCAGAAACTGTTAATTTAGGAATAAGAATTGCAACAGATGAAGAGCCTAATTTTTCATTTTATACTTCTCGCTTGGGAGTTAGATACAAAGATGTAGACGATTTATATAACGATAAAATAAAAAACAATCCGCATTTTAAACTTAAAATGCTTCATTTCTTCATAAATTCTGGTATTAAAGATTCAGCTTATTATTGGTCTGAGCTTACCCGATTTATGTTTAAGTATTGTGAAATGAAGAAACTCTGCCCCGAGTTAGATTCAATTGATATTGGTGGCGGTATGCCTATCCAAACCTCAGTAGTTTATAACTTTGACTACCAAGCCATGGTAGATGAAATTATTGAAAATATTCAGTGGATTTGCCATAAAAATAATGTACCAGTTCCCAATATATTTACCGAATTTGGAAGCTACACCGTTGGAGAAAGTGGTGCCGTATTATATAAAATTATTGACCAGAAACAACAAAATGATCGGGAACTTTGGTACATGATTGATGGCTCTTTTATTACACAACTCCCTGACGCTTGGGGAATTGGACAAAAATACATTATGCTTCCAATTAATAATTGGGATGCACCCTATACCAAAGTAAATCTTGGAGGGCTTACTTGCGATTCTGCGGATTATTATAATACAGAATCCCATTCTGAAGATCTTTATATGCCAATGGTTGATGAAAACGACCTTCAAGAACAATATATTGGTTTTTTTCATACAGGTGCGTATCAAGAATCGCTTGGAGGTTATGGTGGTATACAACACTGCTTAATTCCAGCTCCTAGACATGTTTTAATAGATCTTGACGAAAATGGCAACTTAACCACCGAACTTTTTGCGGAGCAACAGAACTCAGAATCTATGTTAAAAATATTAGGATATCGATCTAAAAGAAAAACGGCAGAGTTATTGCTAGTACAAGATGAGAGCAAAAACTTTGAAATTCAAAATGAAGCTCAAAAATAAAATATAATAAAATAATTTACGTTTAATTTTAAAATTTATTTCTGATATGAAATCCAAATTATTTCTTTTTGTTTCTTTTATAATTATTGCTATGGCTTCATGCAAAAAAGCGCCATGTCCAGCATATGGAAAAACAAACCAAAAAATAGAGAAGTTGAATCAAAACTCATAAATCAAAATTCAATTTAGTTTTTTTTTATTTTCTTTTTTTAGGATTATTACAAAATTCTATGGTAATATTTTGTTTTTTGGGTCTTCTTTAATTTTTTTTTCGAACAAATTATTAAGTGATTTTTCCCTTATTTAATTTTATTAAATTTCATAAATTGAAAGAAAATAAGATTATTATATCTTTAATAATCAATATTTTACATTTCATTTATTTTTGATTAACTACCATCTGAAATCAGAAAAACTTCCTGTAATTGATTAAATTTCATATTTTCAATTAACCTGGTGAATTTTATTTTTCTAAAAATAATTAGATTATTACGTCCAAAATATCTATTTTTGGAAACTTAATATCTATACCATTTATGGCAAATATAATAAAGTTAAAATCTGTAGAATCAAAAGAAGGCATTCTGTCGGTTTTTGAGCACCTAATGCCAGGACAAATTGAACGTGTTTATTTTATTTATGGAGTACCAAATAATAAAATTAGGGGCGGACATAGACATAAAACCACATGGCAAGGTCTTGTTTGTCTGAATGGCAGTTGTAAAGTTTATGTGCAAGATGAGCTTGGAGGTGAAAATATTTATGATTTACAAGATCCAGCTACCTGTATTTTATTAAAACCTTCAGATTGGCATCAAATGTTCGATTTTTCTCCGAATAGTATTTTGTTAGCCATGGCCAATAAAAACTATGACCCTGAAGACTACATTGATGAAGCTTACATGCCCGAGAGAATAATTGAATACACTTTAGAAGAAATAAAAATATAGAGAAAATTTTACTTTTTTAATGCTGATACCATTTCTTTCTCTTAAAAAATCAAATCAAAAATTTGAGACTGAATTATTGGCTTCTTTTCGGAAATTTTTAGAAAAAGGACAGTACATTTTAGGAGAAAATGTTAAATTATTTGAAAATAATTTTGCTATTTACTGTGATTCTATATATTGCACTGGGGTTGCAAATGGCTTAGATGCACTTATCTTAACACTACAGCAATTTAATTTTAAAAATAAAGCCGAAATTATTGTTCCTGCCAATACCTATTTTGCTAGTATTTTAGCTATTTTAAAAGCTGGGCTTAAACCAATTCTAGTAGAACCGAATGCCACTGATT
>DAIQBE010000022.1:0-15424 GCA_036781325.1 Leadbetterella sp.
GAATTATCAATGAAATGTAAGCCTTTCTTTATTTCATTAATAATCAGAATAGTATTAAAGTAGTAAATTTTGCCTGGATTCTCTAACTTTTGAGGTCCTTGGTTCTCAATGCCAATTCTTAGCTGTTCCTGACCAACTTGAAAAGGCACGGCCATACGTTGAGTTTGGGTAATGGTGCATTCATCTGTACAAGAACCAAAAAGGCTTCCAAATAGTAGAAAAAAAATTAGATTTTTCATTGATACTATAAGTTTGAAACTTTACCTAAATATAGGATAGTGTTAGAAGTTTTTTCGCTAATCATAAAGGCAAATGGCTTATTACAAATCACTTCAGGATAGACAGGAAGAGAGGTCACTTCAATTCCAATGGTAGTTACTGCCGCCGCCTCGGTACCTTTTTCATCTACGGCCACATAAGTATCTTGTTTGACAAAATCTACCTTTAAACGGCCTGCTGGTTTCACTATTTTTGATAAATCTGCTTCATTGGTAAACGCTTTTTTCATTCCCATTTGAATCAAAATTTCATTAAGTTTCTTGCTATATTCTATGGTGAATTTTGGCAGTTCAAGAATTATCTTCGTACTAGTTAATTTACTTAAGGCTGCTTTCCACTTTTCATTATCCAAATTTTTAACTGTTTCTTCTACGGACAATTTTTTAGGAAGTAAAACATGCATTACATATTTTTCATTTCCATAGGGCAATTCTACCAGTTGATAATCAGGCATATCAACATATTTTAGTTTCTCATTTTTATTCATCATCGAAACAACAGTTGTGCCTTTTGTGCCAAAAAAATCGGCTTTTCGAGTGGTTTTAGCATCAAATTGATTAGTCCAATCCCCTTTAAAATATAAAGCGTTTACAAGAAACATTACTTGGGAAGGGGATATTTCCTCTAAAATCTTTTTAATTTTTCCATTTGTATTATCGCTAGCCCATTGATTTATTTTCGTTAAAGTGGCTGGACTGGAAAAACTCTCTACATACAATCTTGCCTTAAACTGTGTTTCTAAGGTGTTAATGAAATCTTTTTCTGGCAGAAAACTTTTTTCTTGCCAAACCGAATTGGCAATGGTGTTAATAACCTTAGGATCCACTTCAGGAAGTTTTTCTATCAATTCTAGATAGGTAGAATTGATGGAATCCATATTTTCATTTTCAAAACCCAAAACTTTTTGAATTTCTGTTTTTGTTTGAGTGTCAGCACCATTTAAAAGCATTCCTAAAGCTATATGTAAACTCAAAGGAGAAATAAAATAATTTTTATCTATTGATTCATTTTTTTGAAATGTTTTCCAAAAATCGAAAGCAAAATTGGAGGTTTTCGTAGAAAATGCTGCATCAATTTTTATTTCAGAACTAAGAACTTCACTTTTTTGGCAGTTTGCTAAAATCAATACAAGTGCTATTGAAAATACTACAAGGCGTTTCATATATATATATTATTTTGAGATTTGATAATTCAATTTCTTTTTTGTGATGTCGGGCAAAAACAATGTCATTCTAGTTTTATCAGCTGAAACCTCAAACTTTTCAACTGCGGCTAATCTTTCCCAATAATCCTTTTCAAAATTGGCTTCAGAGGCTAAAAGGGTTCCAATTTTTGTACCCGAAACACCGTCAATTTTCAATGTGCTTTTTAAAAAATCGGCTTCAAAAAATGCGTAATAAAAATTTACAGTACTTTTTCCAGTAATTGCAAACAACCCTTTCTCATTTCTAACTGGTTTAATTTCCAAACTAATTTCATACTTTATGGTTTTACTGTCTTCAAATGACACCAATTTCCAAGTATTAAAAATAGGGCTTAATGAAGCATCAGAATTAGCCCCTGTTGCAGCAAAGCTTGGAGAAACACTTTCTTCAGAACTCGCACAGGAAACCAAAACGAATAACAAGACTAAAATTTTCATTTTAAATACGTTTAAAATTTTATTGGCGAGCATCAAGCAAGCTTAAGTACTCGCCAACAAATAAATACCCCTAAAACTCCCTTTATTCCCTATAGAGGCTGTATGGCATAAAATAGTTGGAAACAGATTGAATTTATTTAGAAAAAAGTATGATTTTTAGTTATAATTAAAAAAAAACACGAAATTGATTAGCTTTTAAGAGAAATTGTAGAATTTTGTTTTTCCTCTTAAATTTATATTTTATTGATTATTAAATTCTGAAAATAAAACCTCATGTTATGAAAAAAAACCTATTCTATGCAATCCTATTGACATGTTTGAATTTAGGAATAGCAAAAGCTCAAGTCACGGATTTAAACTTGGAAAAATTTGTCGAAAAAATTAAAACTACCCCTAAGCACCAATTATTGGATGTTAGAACACCCAGAGAATGGGAACAAGGAAAAATTGCTACGTCTAATTGCATAAATTATCAAGATGTTGATTTCAAAGATCAAATTAAGAAGCTTGACAAGTCACAAGCGGTTTTTGTATATTGTGCTGCCGGTGGAAGAAGTGCAAATGCAAGTAAAATTTTAGAGAAAGAGGGATTCAAAAAAATTTACAATTTGAGCGGGGCTGGCTATTCACAATTAGCCGCAAGTGGTGTGAAATAAAATTTTCTATTATTAGATTTGCTTAAATTTAGAGCATTTTGAATTAAATATTTGAATCTATTCACTAGATTTTAACCATTTACATTACATACTTTAAGACCCAATTGTGGGGACTTAAATTTGATGATTATTGTATTTTTTTTAACAAAAATTTATTATTTTCTTTCCCTTAAAAACACATTTACTAATAGCAACAACTGCCGATGAAGAATTATAATTTTGAATGTAGAAATAAAACCTTAATATTAAAATATATGAAAAAAAGCCTCTTTGCTTTTATTCTTTTTCCAAGCCTATTATTTGCTCAGTCACGACTTTCTTTAGCGGATCTTTCTGAATTTGAAAGTAAATCTTCCAATTGGCAAATTGTTGGGGATGTGATTGCCGATATTGAAAAAGTAAACACCATTTCTTCAAAAACTGGAACTGGGGTCTTGCTTTGTACACACCAACAAGGAAAATATGGCCTTGACTATGAACTGTTTAGCAAATTTAGCCATGGCGATTTGGATATCGAATTTGAGTTTTTAATTGCCAAAGGCTCGAATTCTGGACTCTATTTACAAAGTAGGTATGAAATCCAACTTATGGATAGTTGGGAACATAAAATAGCCAAATACGATGACTCAGGAGGCATCTACGAACGATGGAATGATGCTATGCCCCAAGGGCAAAAAGGATACGAAGGATATGCCCCACGAACAAATGCTTCAAAAGCCCCAGGACTTTGGCAAAGTATGAAAATTTCATTCCAAGCACCCAAATTTGATGCTTCTGGAAATAAAATAGCCAATGCTAAAATATTATCTGTGTATTTAAACGGACAATTGATTCATGAAAATGTAGAACTTTCTGGAGTAACACGGGGCAGTATTTCTGAAAAAGAAACTGCATCTGCACCCATACGAATTCAAGGTGACCATGGTTCTATAGCATTTAAGAATTTTGTCATTACTAATTTTGATAAGTCTCCGGGAAAAATTTCAGACCTAAGCTATAAAGTTTACTATGGTAGTTTACAACACGATGCGGACCTTTCTAAACTAAAAATAGATGCGAGCGGAAAAACAAAAGATTTGACCTGGGAGGTAACTAAAAAACAAAACGATTATTCTTTTGTAATAAATGGCAAATATTATGCACCAACTTCAGGTAAATACTTTTTTACTACTCAGTTAGGTGGCTATAATTATCTAAAGATAGATGGAAAAGAAATTATTGGAAACTTATCTACTGCGGCTTCACAAATGAGAAATGGAGAAATAGAACTTACCGCAGGCGAACATACCTTCGAACTTTTCAATAATAAGCAAGAACTTAGGATAAAACCTGCCCTTGGATTTTGGTCTGCCGGGCCGGGGTTTAGAACCACCCCTCACCATTTGAATGGTTCATTCATTGCATCAAAACCTGCGGATCCAATACTTGTTAAAGCAGAGACCAATACCATTTTAAGAAGCTTTATGGATTTTAAAAGGCCCAAAGACCCTGTAAATTTTAGGATTGTACATGCCGTTTCCGTTGGTTCGCCAGATAATCTTCATTACACCTACGACTTAGATAAAGGAGCTGTAGTACAAGTTTGGAAAGGTCTATTTTTAGATGCCTCCCCTATGTGGAACAATCGAGGTGATGGCTCTTCTAGGCCTTTAGGCAATCCAACTTTACTTAATCATGATTTAGTTTTAGGCTTAAATTCTTTAAGCTCATGGCCAAAAGACACCGTAGGAACAGGCTACAAACCTCTGGGCTATTTTTTAGACGAAAACGATTCGCCCATTTTTAAATATCAAATATTTGGAACTACCATACAAGACAAAATAAAAGTGATGGATGGGAAAATGTTGACAAGAGAAATTAGACTTGGTGAAAAAAGCAATAATTTAATAGCACGAGTTGCTGAAGGAGAAACAATAGAAAAAATAACGGAAGGTCTTTATGCAATTGACAATAAATCCTATTTTATTAAAATTTCAACTGGGACAAATGCTAGAATAAAAGAAGGTAAAGAATTGATTATTGACCCTTCTGAAAATAAAATAATTTATTCAATCTTATATTAATTTATTACATGAAATTTTTATTAGTAATTTTTTCAATAGTTTTTTCTTTTGGCTTAACTGCATTTAGTCAAGAGTCCCCCAAAGAAGAAGATTTCTACAAAATAGTAACATTACCCGTGCCCGAAGGAATTTTGTTGGAAGTGGGAGGTGTAACAATGATGCCAAATGGCTCATTAGCTCTCGCCACACGTAGGGGGGAAATCTGGGTTGTTGAAAATCCAAGTTCCATTAAACCCTATTTTAGAAAATTCGCTTCTGGACTTCATGAAGTATTGGGATTGGTATATAAAAATGGATCTTTCTATTGTGCACAAAGAGGCGAATTGACAAAGATTACAGACAAAAACGGAGACGGAAAAGCAGATAGTTTTGAAACTATTTATGCTTGGGAGGTTTCAGGAAACTATCATGAATATTCCTATGGCCCGAAAATAGCACCAGACGGAGGATTTTTCATTAGCGGTAATGTGGCTTTTGGAAACGAAGAATGGTGGCGTGGTGAAGCCAGAGCCAAAACCAGAGGAACCATTTTTAAAATATATGAAGACGGACGCTACGAACCTTGGGCAGCTGGAATGAGATCTCCGGCTGGTTTAGGAATGATTGATGGTGAATTATTTTATTCTGATAATCAAGGAGATTGGATGGGTTCAGGTGGAATATGGCATGTAAAAAAAGGTGCTTTTATGGGTCATCCAGCGAGTTTAAAATGGACAGGAATCCAAAACTCACCTGTAAAACTTTCTGAAGAACAGTTTTTTGCAGAAAGAGACAATAGAAAAACAAGGGGGGCAAATGGGGCTGCAATCAAACCTGAGAATATTGTAAATGAAAATTTCAAGATGTTGTATGAGCTGAAAGACAAATATCCTTTGGTGCAAACACCGGTGGTGTGGTTGCCTCATGGCATATTGGGAATTTCAAATTCAGAAATTATTAGAGATGAAACCAAAGGAGAGTTTGGGCCTTTTGCCGGCCAGGTATTTATAGGTGACCAAGGTCAATCTAAGATTATGAGGGTTTTTATGGAAAAAGTAAATGGTGAATTTCAAGGAGCGGCATGGGATTTCAGAAGTGGCTTTCAATCCGGAGTAATGCGGATGGCGTTTGCTCCTGATGCTTCAATGTTTGTGGGAGAAACTAATAGAGGGTGGGGATCAGCAGGTGATGCCAATCAAGGTTTACAAAGGTTGGTTTGGAATGGCAAAATTCCTTTTGAAATGCTCACTTGCAAAGCAATGCCTGATGGATTTGAGATTGATTTTACACTACCAATTGAAAAAAAATCAGCAGAAGACTTAGCCTCCTATTCGGTTTCCAGCTTTATTTATAAACATCATCCAGTATATGGTTCTCCTCCTGTCAACAAAGAAGACCTTAAAATTAAGGGAGTAAAATTAAGTGAAGATGGCAAAAAACTGAGAATAGTATTGGACGGTTTAAGGCCTTATTATGTACATGAATTAAACTTAGATGGCATTCGTTCTGCATCTGATTTCTTTTCACTAATACATCCTAGAGTCTATTATACTTTAAATTCTATTCCGAGCGGTCAAAAACTTGCGGTTAACGAATTAAAAACTTCAAACTCGGGAGTTTCTATAGCTAAAGGCAAAATTGATAAGGAAAAAAACGTAGTTTCTCCTGACGGACAAAATAAACCAGAAACTACCAAAAAAGTAGCAGTCCCAGTATCTTTTGCCACTATAAAACCTTTATTACAAAAACATACTTGTTTAGCATGTCATACTGAAGATAAAAAACTGATAGGGCCAGCTTTTAAAGATATTGCAAAAAGAAAATACTCCAACGAAAAAATAGTAGCGTTAATATATAATCCAAAACCAGAAAACTGGCCAGATTATGCAACACCAATGGCTCCGATGCCACAAGTGCCTAAAAAAGACGCATTAACTATTGCTGGGTATATAAATTCTTTAAAATAATTACTAATAGAATATATCTATTTCTTGATAATCAATCTTTAGATTAAAAAAGATAAAGTTATACAGCCGTTTTTAAAACTTGTGGAGAGAATCATAATATTGATTAAAATAATTTATTGAATTTTTAGGTCTGTCTTTTAATCTTTTATCACTGTCAAACGGTAAAATTTGGAAATGAAGAGAAACATGCCTTTTTTTGTGAATAAAGGCATGTTTTATATAAAATTAAAAATTACCACTGTTTTAAAATTCTTTGTGTGTCTTGCAGACGGCCATACTTTTTTTTGAAAAAAAACCGAAAGGTCGGACCCATGCAAAAAAACACTCACAAAAAATAAGTCCTCTTGAGAAATTTGATAATCAGCATTTTAAGAAAAAATTTAAAATCCTAAAAATCAAATTTCACAAACGGCCATTTTTGTGATTCAAAGGAAATTAATTTTTTATTTTAACCGGATCACAGTAATCTTTTATTATCAATTAGTATAGAGCGATTAAATATTTTGAACATGCTAGAAAAACAATTATAAAATCTTTTAGAAAAAACTATGCTTCAAAATTGAGCTTAAAATAGTGCAAATTCGTTAACAGAAACTACCAATTAAAGAGTTAAAACAAAATTTGAAATCATCCAAAAAAGAGCATGAATATACGCTAAACCAAGTTTCAATAGAACAATTAAGTTATAGCGAAATCTTAAAACATAGCCCTGAATTGGTAGGCAAAAATAGTGTATTAACTATTCAAGCCAAACAATTAGAACCTAATTTTGGTATTTTTTCAAATTCTTTTTCTGGCGTTTATTTTCCTGATGTAAGTATCTTCCAAAATGCCCAATCTGTCTTTTTAACCTGTGGCTGCAATAGTTCTAAAAATCAGCTATGTGAACATCAAGTGCAAGTTTTGCATGCTATCCTAGAAAAACCAAATTACAGAATATTCTTTGACAATACCCTGCGAAATCAAAAAATAAAGGAAACTGCCCTACTATATGGCTTTGAAAATGAACAAAACCTTGAAAATCATTTTACAGTAGTTTTTGAAAATCAAAGCTTTAAAATTATTCCTTCTCAAACCGAATTATTACTCTTAGATGATAAAACTAAAAAACGATTAAATGAAAAGCTTTTAATTGATCAAACACAAGATTTCCCCTTAGAATCAGAAGAAAGTAAAACCATTTTAGTACTTGGAAAGCATAAGTTTACAGAACACTTTACGTTTGAACTTGCAGAAGTTGAGCGCACCAAAGAAGGAAAAATAAAAAATCCAATACAAATAATTGACCCTTCTCCTTTAATCTGGACTAAAAATAACATCGATGAAATTAAGTTTCTATCCGCTATTCTCAATTTTCAAAAAACATACATCACATCAAATCCTTCCGACGATTTACAAGCATTAAAAGCCATCCAAAAAAACCCTTTCAACTATGAAATTTATTTACACAAAACTGATAAACTAGTTGTAAATGACCTTCAATTGGTAAAATTCGAAATCCCCAAATTAGATTTTACTATTCATGTAAATTTCAAAACCCCTTTTTATGAAGTAAGCGGCCATGTTACTATTAATAACCAAAAAATTGAACTTCATGAATTAAAAATAAAATATACCTATTTTATTTACCTAAAAGAAATGCTCTACCTAATTGCCGATTTAGGTAATATGAAAATTATTAATTTCTTTGCCCATACTAATCCTAAAATCCTTATTCATCCTTCTAAATATGAGGATTTTAAATCAGAGTTTTTAGAAAAATTAGAAGTCAAGGTACATATTGACTACACCTATTTACAAAAAGCAGATACAGCTTACCAGGAAGAATGGAAAATTGAAACAAAAACCGAACAAATAATCTATTTATCCGACCAAAAAAACTTTGTTTCTATAACGCCAGTCATTAAATATGGAGCAATAGAAGTTCCTGTGTTTTCTAAAAAACAGCTTTTTGATAAAGATCCAAATGGCAATGTATTTAAAATTAATCGAAATGAAGATTTAGAATTGAAATTAACTACGCTTTTATCGAGGCTTCATCCAGAATTTCTTAGTCAATTAGGCGAATCAGACTTCTTTTATTTGCACAAACAAAAATTCTTGGACGAAAATTGGTTTCTCGATTTTTTTGAAGAATTAAAGCATCATGATATCAAAATATTAGGTTTTAATGAATTAAACAATAACAAAATTAATCCTAATAAAGCTAAGGTTTCCATTCATGTAGTGAGCGGAATCGATTGGTTTTCAACAGATATTCAAGTAAAATATGGAAAACAAAAAGCCACTTTAAAAGAGCTTCATAAATCGTTAAGAAACAAAAATAAGTTTGTGCAGCTGGATGATGGCACTATGGGTATCCTGCCAGAGGAATGGTTGGCAAAGTTTTCTTCTTATTTTAAACAAGGCAAATTGGAAGGTGCCGTATTAAAAACTCCAAAAAGTAATTTTCTTGATATTTTAGACACGTACGAACAGGAATTTTTAAGTAAAGAAGTGTGGGCAGAGGTAAATTTCTTTAAAAACAAACTGGAGCACTTTGAAGAAATAAAAGTCTGTGAAACTCCCAAAGATCTATTGACCAAACTTAGAGATTATCAACAACATGGACTAAATTGGCTTAATTTCTTAGACGACTTCCAGTTTGGGGCTTGCTTGGCAGATGATATGGGCTTAGGTAAAACTATTCAAATAATAGCCTTTTTGCTTTCCCAACGCACCAAACATCCGCACAATACCAATTTAATTGTTGTTCCAACTTCCTTATTGTTTAATTGGCAAGCCGAAATTGAAAAATTTGCACCCTCTTTAAAGGTATTTGTAAACTATGGAGTAAAAAAAATAACAAAGAAAGTGGAGTTTGATGCCTATGAAGTTATTCTAACCACCTATGGAATGCTTTTATCTGACATTAGATTTTTAAAAAACTATAATTTCAATTATGTAATTCTAGATGAATCACAAGCCATAAAAAATCCGGAATCTCAAAGATATATAGCCGCTAGGATGTTACAGGCACGAAATAGAATAGTGATGACAGGCACACCAATAGAAAATAATACATTTGATTTGTATGGACAATTGTCGTTTGCTAACCCCGGGCTTTTAGGGAGTAAAACCTACTTTAGAGATATTTATGGATTGCCAATCGATAGATTTAATGACGAAAGAAGGTCAAAAGAACTGCAAAGAAAAGTAAGCCCCTTTATTCTAAGGCGTACAAAAAAACAAGTGGCAAATGAACTTCCTCAAAAAACTGAAATGCTAATTTATTGTGAAATGGGAGAAGAGCAACGAAAAGTTTATGACGAATATGAAACCGAACTAAGAGCATATATCCAATCAAAAAAACCTGAAGATCTCGCTAAAAATAGCATGCACGTATTAACAGGGATTACAAAACTCAGGCAAATCTGTAATTCCCCTGCCATACTCCCTGAAGAAGAAATCAAAAGTGATAGTTCTTCTAAATTGGAAGTATTAATAAAACAAATAGAAAACAAATCGTCTCAACATAAGATACTGGTGTTTTCACAATTTGTGAAAATGTTGGATCTAATCAAAAAAGAACTGATTTTAAGAAACATAAAATTTGAATATCTTACCGGACAAACTAAAAACAGGGCCGAAAAAGTTAATAATTTTCAGGAAAATTCTGAAGTAAGGGTGTTCTTGGTTAGTTTGAAAGCAGGAGGAGTAGGACTAAATTTAACACAAGCTGATTATGTATATTTGGTAGATCCTTGGTGGAACCCAGCCGTAGAAAGCCAAGCCATAGACCGCACGCATAGAATTGGTCAAACCCAAAAAGTGGTGGCTGTACGTTTAATTTGCCCAAATACGATTGAAGAGAAAATGATGGAACTTCAAGCCTCAAAAGTACAACTTGCAGATGATTTAATAAAAACAGACACCACAATTTTGAAATCGCTAACAAAAGAAGAATTGTTGAAAATTTTACGATAAATTATTAAGGCAAAAATTGTTTTACATAATTTCTAGCAGTCAAAATTGCCGAAGTAACGTCATCAATACTACCTTCAAAAGCCTTATCTTCTACTTCAATAACCACTGGCCCACGATACCTAACATCGGTTAAAGCAGCAAAAAATGCTCTCCAATTCACATCACCGTATCCTGGAAGCTTTGGAGAATGATATTCCAAAGGGTTGGCTAAAATTCCTACTTGATCTAATTTATCTTTATACACTTTCACATCTTTAATATGGATGTGATGGAGTCGATTTTTAAATTGATAAATAGGTTTAATTTCGTCCATCATTTGGAAAACCATGTGAGAAGGATCATAATTCAATCCAAAAAGTGGATCGGGAAAAATTTCGAACATTTTATCCCAAACCGCTGGTGAAATAGCTAAGTTTTTTCCTCCCGGCCACTCATCATTTGTAAAAAACATGGGGCAATTTTCGATTCCAATCTTAATTCCTTCCTGTTTTGCTGTTTCGATGATAGGCTTCCATAGTTTCTTAAACAAAATTAAATTCTCTTGCATATTTAAATGCTGATTTCTCCCAATAAAAGTGTTCATCACTGGCACTCCTAAAGTATTACATGCACGAATTACCTTCTTAATATGCTCAATATAAAACTCAGATTTTTGAGTATCTGCATCCAAGGGGTTTGGATAATATCCTAATCCGGAAATACTTATATTTCTTTCTTTGAGGTAATGATTAATATATTTAGCATCAAATTTATCCACATTAATGTGTGACACTCCCGCATATCTGCGTGAATCTCCACTATCTGCGGGCCAGCACATCATTTCTACACATTGAAAACCATGTTCTGAGGCATAATTTATGAGATGTTCAAAGCCAAAATCGGCTAATATTGCTGATACAAAACCTAGTTTTAGCATGGTTAAATGATTGATTAACTATTATATAAAAACACTACAAATATATTAATTTTAAAATTATATATTCCTAACAAAAATCATTAAACTAATCCTCTTTAAGCTATTAAACCTCTCAAACACGTATATGCCGCCCCACTTTGTAGAGATTCTAAAGCCTTTGCCAAGCCCTCGTCTATACTTGTTTCATTTGCAACACTCAAAGCCAAACCAGCATTAGCCAAAACTGCATTATTTTGAGCCAATGAACCCTCGTTTTTTAGGATCGCTATCATAATATCGGCCGACTCCCCCACGGTGTTTCCACCTGAAAGAGATTCAGGCTTACATTCATTAAAGCCAATATCGCTGGGTTGAAATACGCCTATTCTGTTTCGATTAGCAAATTTAAAATCACCCGTAAGTGATACTTCATCATAGCCATCTAAAGCATGAACAATACCGAAATATGTAGTTGATTGCAAAAATAACTCATAATATAAATCGAAGGTATTCAAGTCAAAAACCCCAGTAAGTTGTTTTTGTATTTGAGCAGGATTTAATAAAGGTCCTAGAATATTGAAAAATGTTTTAATACCCAATTCCTTTCTTATCGGGCCTACAAATCGCATGGCTGGATGAAACAATGGAGCATGCAAATAACAAATGCCCGCTTTTTCAATTTTACTTTCTAAAAAATCGGTATCATTGGAGAATTTAACACCAAGATATTCTAAAACAGTGCTACTACCTACCGCAGAACTCACGCCGTGATTTCCATGCTTTGCCACTTTTTGGCCCGCCCCAGCTACCACAAAAGCTGCCGTTGTAGAAATATTGAAAGTGTCTTTTCCATCTCCACCCGTACCGCAAACATCCATGGCATCAAAATCAGACAAATCTAAAGGTAAAGCCAATTTGAGCATAGCGCTTCGAAAGCCAACTAATTCTTGGACCTGTATTCCCTTTTGCTGAATGCCCATTAAAAAAGAGGCTACCTGCGCTGGATTTACTTCACCAGTTCCAATTTTCATTAAAGCTTTTTCAGATTCTTCTGAAGTTAAAGACTCGCCTGAAATTAGTTTGCTTAAATAATACTTCATCCAAAATTTAATTAAAACATAAATTAAGGCATTGAAAAGATAAGAATCAAATGTTGGAGAAAATTAAGTTTTTTTTAAAAAAAAAGAGTGCCTCCACGACACTCTTCACGCGATTTTATAAGACAAATTTAACGAAAACGCAATGCAGGATAATACCTTTTACTACTCGAACTGTCAGTATTTTAAATCATTTTAAGAATCAATTTCAATTTTGATGCCATTTTTATTAATTTTGAAAACAAATGGAAAAAACCTGGTATTTTAAACCCACCCCAACTTCAGAATCAGATTGGAATTCGATTGCTGAATTGATAGAAAATCTGAAAATAAGCCCTAATATGGCTTTAATGCTTTGGCAAAGAAATGTGCATTCTTTTGAAGAAGCTAAACATTTTTTTAGGCCACAACTCGAAGACTTACACGACCCTTTTCTAATGAGGGATATGGATTTAGCGGTAAATCGATTGATAGATGCTATTGAAAATAACGAAAAAATCGTAATATTCGGTGATTATGACGTGGATGGAACTACCGCAGTGGCACTTTTCTATGGTTTCCTCTCGCAATATTATGCTAACATCGAATACTATAATCCAGATAGATACATGGAAGGGTATGGAATCTCACTGGCTGGAATAGATTGGGCGGCTTCTTTAGATGCAAAACTGATGATAAGTTTAGATTGCGGCATTAAAGGACATGATAAGATAAATTACGCCAAAAACCAATATGGAATAGATTTTATAGTCTGTGATCACCATGAGCCGGGCGAGACTTTACCAGAAGCAGCAGCTATCCTTGACCCAAAACGAAGCGATTGTCCGTATCCATTCAAAGAGCTAAGCGGAAACGGGGTAGGTTTTAAGTTGCTCTCTGCATTTTGTATAAGAAAGCAAATTCCAATGCAACAACTCTTTGAGTTTTTAGACCTGGCTATGGTAAGTATTGCCTCAGATATAGTACCGATAGTAGGAGAAAACCGCATTTTAGCGTATTATGGCCTTAAAAAAATAAATGAAAACCCTAGAACCGGACTTAAAGCCTTAAAGCAGGTGGCGGGTTTTATGGGTGAAATGAGCATCGAAAACGTAGTATTCGTTTTAGGCCCAAGAATAAATGCCGCAGGAAGAATAAAACATGCAAAGGCGGCTGTGCAATTGCTTTTAGCCGAAGATTTCGATGAGGCTTTAGCTTTTGCTTATGATATACAAAGTCATAACACCGAACGCAAAAACATTGATAGCAAAATAACCGAGGAAGCCTTAGAAATGATAAAACAAGACCCTTGGTTAATGAATGAAGCCACTAGTACAGTTTTATTTAATCAAAATTGGCATAAAGGGGTCATTGGAATCGTTGCTTCAAGATGTATTGAAAACTATTTTAGACCTACCATTATTTTCACTAAATCAAAAGAAAATAGTGCTGCCGGCTCAGCTAGATCTGTTCCAGGTTTTGATTTATATAAGGCTATTGAGCAATGTTCACATTTATTGGAACAGTATGGAGGGCATATGCATGCAGCAGGTATGTCTATTGCGATAGAAAACATCGATTTATTTAGAAAAGCTTTCGATAAAGTGGTGAAAGAAATGATAACTTCAGACCAGTTAATACCTAAAATTACCATAGATTTAAAAATACCGCTTTCAGAAATAAGTCCAAAATTCTATAGAATAACCAAACAGATGGCTCCTTTTGGCCCACAAAATATGCAGCCCATTTTCGCTTCCGAAAACTTAAGATTGGCCTCTGACCCTAAAATTTTAAAAGAAAAACATCTTAAATTAGAAATTCTTGATGAAGAGACAGGAAGTGTCTTTCCAGCAATAGGGTTTGGAATTGCAGAACAATTTTATGAATCACTAAAAAATGGAATCCGCTTCGATATGGCTTTTTCAGTGGAAGAAAACACTTTTAAAGGACTAACTACTTTGCAATTATTTATTCGTGATATCAAGTTTTAAGTTATTCTAACATAATTTAACAAAGTCAATAAAATTTAATTGGTATTTTTGCTAGTAAATAAAGGAATCAATGATATTACGCACCGAAAACCTAGTTAAAAAATACGGTCAAAGGCTTGTAAACAATGAAGTGAGTTATCAGGTAGCTCAAGGAGAAATAGTAGGATTGCTAGGGCCCAATGGTGCTGGAAAAACTACTTCATTTTATATGGCGGTGGGATTAGTAAAACCTAATCAAGGTAAAATCTGGCTTGATGATGTAGACATAACAAATCTACCCATGTATAAAAGAGCCAAATTGGGCATTGGATATCTAGCACAGGAAGCCTCCATATTTAGAGACCTTACGGTGGAAGAAAACATTATAGGTGTAATGGAATTGGCGAAGCCTGAAATGACTAAACTTCAAAGAAAGGAAAAAACGGAATCACTTTTAGAAGAATTTAGCTTAGAACATGTAAGAAAAAACAAAGGGATTGTGCTTTCTGGTGGAGAAAGAAGGAGAACTGAAATTGCAAGAGCATTGGCGGTGGATCCCAAATTCATACTGTTAGACGAGCCTTTTGCAGGAGTAGATCCCATAGCAGTTGAAGAAATTCAAGGAATAGTGGCACGGTTAAAGCATCGAAATATTGGAATATTAATTACAGATCATAATGTGAATGAAACACTATCGATTACCGATAGAGCCTATTTGCTATTTGAAGGAAAAATTTTAAAACAAGGCACAGCAGAAGAATTAGCCGCGGATGAAATGGTTAGAAAAGTATATCTAGGAATGAATTTCGAGTTAAAAAGAAAATTTTGATTTTCTTCAAACAGCTTCAATAATTAATCCTTAAAAAAATATCCTTAAACCCAAAAAACGCAATAGAAAATCGGCTACAATTTTATTTTGCTGCAAGTCCAT
>DAIQBE010000023.1:0-15309 GCA_036781325.1 Leadbetterella sp.
AGTGCTTAAAGAATAATCTACTTTGGGTTTAGGATTTGTGTTTTCAAATGTGGCGGCAAAAGAATATAGATTTATTGTTTGTCTAAGATCCTCAGGTTTGTAATCAAAATTTTGTGTAGTATCGTAACCATAGAAATAATAATTCCTTCTTTCATATCCAACATCCATCTTTAACTCATAATTTTTTTGGTGATATTTACCATCAAGTTTTATTTTATTAAAGCTAGAAGCCGAGTTTTCATCGTCTACAGGTCCTCTTTTAGTGGAGTTATGAAAAGCAGAAATACCATAAACTAATTTTTTATTTTGATCTGAATTAATATACGTTTCGCCAAAAATTCTTCCAAAATTTCCAAATCCAATTTTAAAGTAGTTTTTAAACCCTATTACATCATCTATCGTTGATTTCTTCGCCAATGGGTTTACCACATTTGGAATAAATTTGGTTTCTTCCACCGCAGTTGGTTTTCGGTCATAAAATGAATAATTCATTTTAACTTGTTTTTTTTCATTTACAATGGGTGGAATTTTATCAAATATCCTATTTGCTTTTTGCAATTCAACTTGCCTTTCTTTGGTAATATTTATTTCTTCATTACCAATCTCTTTTTGTGCAATGGCATAATTTGAAAGTGCCAAACCCATTACAATTAATATTTTGCCTTTCATTTAATTAATAGCTTTTAATTTTTGTTTTGCTAATTCAACTGTTTGCTTGTTATCAGAATTTTCAATAATTGAATTGAGTGTGGCTTTCGCCATGAAGGTATCTGATTTTCCTAGATAATTGTCGGCAATTAGCAAAAAGCTTTTCTCATACCAAAAAACGAAGTCTGAAAAATCGCTCGCCAATTCTTGTAGTGTTTTTATTGATTGGTCGTATTCTCTAGATTTAAAAAACATTTCACCGATAAGATATTTTGCTTCAGCTCCATTTACATCTTTAGCCATCGCTATAGTTTTCTCAAATTCTTTTTTAGCCTCTGGATTGTTTTTCTTTTGCATATAGGCTTTGCCTAAAAACAAATTACCCCTATTTTCAGCTCCCATTACTGTATTTCCTCCCTCTAAAATAACTTTTTGCGCGTATTCAATAG
Organism: Leadbetterella sp.; assembly: GCA_036781325.1. GTDB lineage: Bacteria > Bacteroidota > Bacteroidia > Cytophagales > Spirosomataceae > Leadbetterella. The sequence goes on from DAIQBE010000023.1 coordinate 1,098, forward strand.
TTTTATCATAGTTACCAGAATAGAAATAAGATTTGAATAATCCTTCCCAAGCTATTACGAGATCTCTTTTATTTGATGAAGAGCTGAGAACACTTTGATAATTTGAAATAGCCTCAGGATAATTTTGAGCTTCAAAATATAGAGCAGCTGATCTTGAGGCGGCTTTAGTAATGAACTCGATTTGATTGGAAGAAATAATATCTTTATAATACTTTAATGCTTCATCTTTATTGTTAAGTATAAAATTTGCCTCTGCAATTAAAAATTTTGCTTCTGGAATAAAAGTACTATTTGAATAGGTATTTATAAAATTTTTAAAGGAAACTATAGCCTTTTCATATTTTTCAGCATAATACAAATCTTTTGCAGAATCGAATTGAAGATTTGAAACAGAGTTAGCACCAGGATTGGATTTTTTAAATCCTTCTGCAATTTCAAAAAATTCTTCACTCCTATTTTCTGAATTTAATGCTTCTCTTATTCCAAGGAGAGCTTCTTCTGCAAATGGAGTACTTCCAAATTTGTTTATAATAACTTTATAATCTGTAATTGCTTTTGAATTATCTTTTAAATTAGAAAACGAAAGTGCTCTTTTTAATAAAACTTGAGGCACTAAAATGCTATTAGGTTTTTTACGGAGTAGATCTGTCAAAATAGTAACAGCAGCAGCATAATTACTTTTTTCCATTTCTATAACTGCACTTTGATAAAGTGCTTCATCTATTAAACGTGAAGATCCATATAGTTTAGCAAACTTGTCAAATATTTCCTTTGCTTCAGCATCTCTATCTAAATATCTTAATGTAAGCCCTTTCTGATATAATGCATAATCTTTGTCTGTTTTATTATTTGCTAGAGCTAAATCATAAAACTTTAAAGCTTTTGAATAATTTTTGTTTACTAAGTTGCAATCTGCAACACGAATTAGCGCATCTTCTCTATTTTGATTAAACTTAATATTTCCAACAGTTTTTGCTAAGAAATCCTCAAAATAAGAGATGGATTTGTTATAATCTTTTTTATTATAACTTAGATACCCCAGATTATAAATACTTTTATTTCTTATATCAGAATCAGATGAAACTAATAATTCGCGATACAATTCTTCTGTATCTGGCTTATCAAGTTGATAAGAAGCCTCAGCTTTCCAAAACTTTGAATCTGCAACATATTTAGCGTTTAAAGGTTTACTTAATGATTTATTAAAATAGGTAATTGCGTTTTCGTATTTTTCTAAATTAAATTCTAATACACCTTGATTAAAACATAACTTTTGATAGGCTTCATCAATCTTTGTAGTTCTTCGCTTTAGTGCTTCAATATATGATATTGCCGAAACATAATTATTTGAATCATATAAAATTTCGCTTAAAAGCTCATTAGCTTCATCTTCATATTTACCATCAGGATAATTTTTTAAATAGGTCTGCAGCTCTAGTATCGCTTGTTGATTATTATTTTTTTCAACTAAAACTTTAATTAGATTGAAAGTTGCTTCTTCTTTTATTGCTTTGTCAAAATTTAATTTTTTAGCGGTTTCGAATGCTGCCAAAGCGGAATTTAAATCATTAGATTTAAGTGAAGAAATTCCAAGATAGTATGCAGATTGTTGCCCAATTTCATTATTATTATTCGCTATAGTCTTAAAAATAGTCGCAGATTTTTCAAAGCTGTTTATTTTATACAAGCTATAGGCATGTCTAAAACTAACTTGATCGGAGACAGAATTTCTTCTAAAATTCTTAAATTTATCATAGTATAAGGCGGCTTTATCAAAATTATTATCAAAAAAATAGACTTCTGCAGTAACCAAGCAAATTTCATCTATTTTTCTTCCATTGGGATTTGCAATGATAGGTTCTGCGTATTCTAACAGTTGCGTATATTTTTTTTGCCGAAAAAGGATTTGAGCAATCCAATTTGGAACTTCAATTTTATACGGATTCACATTTTCAACTCTTTTTAGATCAATTAAAGCCAAGTCAAAGTTTAAGTCTTGAAAATTGATTACAGCGGCATAATAAGCAGCATTTATAGCATTAGGAGCCACTGTGCCTTTTACATAATCAAATTCTTTCAAAGCATTTTTGAAATCTTTAATTAGATAATAAGATAATGCCAATTGATATCTTAATTCATAAGTATCTATATTATCTTCTCTATTATCTAAAGCCTTTTTAAAGTATTCAATGGCATCTTGATATTGTCCTTTATTGAAAAAACTTTTGGCCAAATCACTAAAAATTAATTTCGCCTTTGGATGCTCTGGATTATTCAAAACAAAGCGCTCAACTTCTATATCCGCGTCTTTTGATTGAGAATATAAAGAACTTAAAGCTGAATAATACTGAGCATTAGCAATGTTAAATTTATTTGGATTTAGAGATTTCTCTGATTTCTCAACATATTCATGTAATTCCTTTCTAGAAGCGGCATAGGCTTTTTTTTCAAAAAGCTCCACGCCACTGTTGTAGTGAGCCTCTATCTGAGTATAGCTTAATGTGTTTTGAGCAAATATTGACTGAAAAGAACAAATAGAAAGGAAAAAAAATGTTTTTAATTTCATATTATACATTATGACGATATTACTATATTAAAGAGATAAAATTGCACTGATTTTAGCCCAAAAATAACCTTATTAATATGAATTTCATATTTTTTTTCGTTAAAAACGCCATTATTTGAGAAAAATTGTAGTTTTGTGATTATTCAAAAAAATAATTCAATGAAAATAAAAAACAAGTCATATTACATTTTAATACTTTTTGTTACGATTAACTCCTTAACCATAGCCCATGTAAAAAGCCAAATGAAAAACTATTGCATTACCTATAATTTATCCATGCCAAGGCCTAATACTCATTATTTTGAAGTAGAAATGGAAGTGAAATTATTAAATACGTCTCCAATTTTTGAAAATACTTCCTATATCGATTTTAAACTACCTGTTTGGACTCCTGGATCTTATCTGATTAGAGAATATGCTAAAAATATTGAAGAATTTTCGGCCTTTTCGGATAATAAAATCCTAAAGTTTACAAAAATTGACAAAAGTACTTGGCGCGTAATTAAAGAAAAAAATAATACTTTAAGAATCAAGTATAAAGTTTATGCCTTTGATCTTACTGTTCGAACTTCTTTTTTAGACGATTCTCATGGGTATATTAATGGGGCTTCAGTTTTTATGTATATTCCTCAGCTTATGAATGAAAAATATGCGCTACAAATTATTCCACATGCTAGTTTTGAAAAGGTTTCTGTCGCTTTACCATTAATTGCCAAAAATAAATATGAGGTTGAAAATTATGATCTCTTGGTTGATAGTCCAATTGAAATAGGCAATCAAGATATACTAGAGTTTGAAGCCATGGGAATTAAACATACTATTGCAAATTATTCGATGGATAAACTAGAATACGATAAAAATAAATTAATCGAAGATTATAAAAAAGTGGTCACAGCTGCTTCAAAAGTTGTTGGTGAAAAGCATCCGTGTAGAGAATACTTGTTCATTATTCATCATTTACCGGGTATCGGAGGTGGTTTAGAGCATTTAAATTCCACTTCTTGTCAAACTAGTCCAGATGTATACCAGAACTCAGAAAAGTATGTCGGTTTTTTAGGGTTAATAGCCCATGAATATTTTCATCTTTGGAATGTAAAGAGAATAAGGCCTAAAGCTTTGGGACCATTTGACTATGAGAAAGAAAATTATTCTAATATGTTATGGGTTTCAGAGGGATTCACCTCTTTTTATCAAGATGATATTTTAAGAAGAGCAGGAATTATAGATGATAATTCATTTTTGAGAAAGTGTGCTATTAAAATTGGTACTATAGAGAATTCACCAGGTAACAAGGTGCAATCAGCCGCAGAAGCAAGTTGGGATGCTTGGATAAAATTTTACAGACCAAATGAGAATTCCAATAATTCAACTATTTCATATTACACAAAGGGAGGAGTTTTAGCTATTGTTTTAAACTGCATTATTATTGATGCCACAAATGGACAAAAAACTTTAGACGATGTTTTCAAACTAATTTGGAACACTCATTATCTGAAAGATAATCGTGGATTTACAGACGATGAGTTTCTTAAAGCTTGTGAAAAAGTTGCAGGAATTGATTTGAAAACATTTTTTGATGATCATATTTTTGGTACTAAAACCATTGATTATAAAGAATATTTTGATAAAATTGGCATCAATTATATAAGTGAAATTGCAAATAAAAACACACCTTGGTTCGGGGCAGAAGTAAAGAATAGAATAGTTACTAAAGTGGAAAAAGGCTCTGGTAGTTATGAAAATGGTATTAATGTTAATGATGAGATAATAAGTATAAATGGAAAAAATTATAACGAACCAGGTGATTTTATAAAAAACAAAAAAGTGGGAGATGAAATAAAAGTTAAGGTATTTAGATCTGGCAAAATTTTGGACTATTCAATACCTTTAGTACAAAATCCAAATATTAGAATTGAATTAAAATCAAATGATTCCAATCAAAATAAATACAAAAGATTTATGCATTTATAAACAAAAAGGGCACATGCCCTTTTTGTTTATTACGCTATTAAATTAATTAGTTCTATATTTTTAGCATGTCATCCATACCTAATATACCAGATTTATCAATAATCCACTCAGCAGACAAGACAGCACCTATTGCAAAACCTATTCGAGTATAGGCCGTATGCTTAATTTCTATTTCATCATATTCAGAAATATATTTGACCATATGCGTACCCGGTATTTTCCCTTCTCTAGATGACCAAATCGGGACTTCTTCGTTTTTGGGGATTTCGTTATTTACCCATCTTTTTTTGCTTGGATTATTTTCCATTATTCCCTCTGCAATAGTGATTGCTGTGCCACTTGGAGAATCTAATTTTTCAATATGATGAATTTCGCTGCTAAATATTTCATATTGGCTATGTGGGCCCATCATTTTAGCTAAAAATTTATTTAATTTAAAAAACAGATTCACTCCAATACTATAGTTTGAAGCATAAAAAAAGGCTGCATTATTTTCTAAACAAAGCTGTTCTATCTCCATTTTTTTGTCAAGCCATCCGGTGGTTCCACAAACTGTTTTTAATCCAGCCTTCATGCAAAACATTAGATTATCTGCAGCCGAATGAGGTGAACTAAACTCAATTACAACATCGACATTGGAAGCGCAAAGTTTTGATCTTTCAGCAATATTATGGATATCTATTTTAGCAACTATTTCATGACCGCGTTCGGAGGCTATTTTTTCAATAGCTTTTCCCATTTTTCCATATCCTAACAATGCTATTTTCATCTTTTATTTAAAATTAAGTTCTAGTGCTATACCTAAAGCGATATTTTGGTTAAAAATTAGTGGCTTTGTTTTCAAAGAAATGTCATCTGTAACATCAAAAGATTTTAAATGGGCAGATGCATTTGCTTCTACAGCAAAAAGCAACCAGCCTAATGAAAAACCAATCAAAGTGCCTTGCTTCCATCTTCTATATTGATTTGCCGCAGTTGTAATTAATGATATGGAATATGGTCCTCGACCATCAATAAGCTGCTCTGTTAAATTTTTTTCATTCATGTCTAACAAATACCCTTTAAAAGTTTGATATTTTTTATTGTTAGAATAAATAAAATATGCCCCAACTCCTGCAGAACCATAAACCAAAGGCAATTTAAAGAATTGTTTATTAGTAATTTGGCCCCAACCTGGTAAAAGCAATGATCTAACAAATGCAATTTTTGGAATATCTTTTTCCAAAAAAGGGATTACTCCAAACGATTTCCCTAAGGTAAGTTTAGTTTCCTTTAAAGTGGATTTAAACTTTGCACCTCTAAGCGTATCAATATTTTCCTTGTTTTTTAATCTTATACTGTCATTTTTTATTTTGAGGCTGTCTTGGCCAAAAAGCAAATGGCTCATTAATCCAAAAAATAAGAGAACTAATATTTTAAGATTCAAATTAGTCAATTTTACTTTCTTAATTTATTAATAATTTCTTCCATATCCTCTTTAGAACTAAATGGAATTTTTATTTCTCCCTTTGTTTTGTCATCTGCAATTACAGCAACTTTTTTACCAAAAATATTTGAAAATCTATCTTGAAGATCGCTTAAGATAACTTTAGTTACAGAATTTTTTTTTGAATTTTTAATGGATTTTATTTTCGAGTTTACTGTTTTTACTAATTCTTCCACTCTTCGTACAGACAAATCTTTTGAAATGATATCATTAACCAATTTTTCTAATTGAACGGGGTCAGTTATTCCTAAAAGTGCTCTAGCATGACCCATGCTAAGTTTTCTTTCTTTTAAACCTTGTTGAACAAAAAGAGGTAAATTTAATAATCTTAAATAATTAGTTATGGTACTTCTATCTTTTCCCACTCTTGTTCCTAATTCCTCTTGTTTTATATGGCATTCAGAAAGTAGTCTTTGATACGTATTTGCAATTTCTACTGGATTTAAATTTTCTCTTTGAATATTTTCAATTAAACCCATTTCCAACATTTGATTATCGGAAGCCTCAATGATATATGCTGGAATTTTTTGTAATCCGGCTAATTTTGAAGCTTGTAGCCTTCTCTCTCCGGAAATTAGTAAATATCTATTTCCTTCTTGTTTTCTAACTGTAATTGGTTGAATAATTCCCTGAACTTGAATAGATTCTTTAAGCTCATTTAAGGAGGAAGGATCAAAATTTGATCTAGGTTGAAATGGATTTGGATCAATTAAGTCAATAGATAATTCATTTGAAGCAATTTGTTCAATTTCATTACTACTATTTACATCTAAAGGTTTCTCTGGTAATAATGCACTAAGGCCTCTACCTAAACCCATTTTCCTTTTTATTTTATCCATTTTTGGAGTTTTCTTTTATTTCAATTGCCAGTTTTAAATAGTCCGAAAAACCAACATGTGTTAAAGTTTGATTTGAATATTCTTCTAAAAATTTAGTTGCTCCTAAATAATAATTTCTTGAAATAATTGAATTTAACAGTATTTCCGAAAAATTTAACTTAATATTATCAATAAAGCTAGAAATAATGGTATTATGAATATCAAACTTGGTCAGTAAAATACCTTCAATTAAAACATCCCCAGTTTTTATTAACTTTATTAGTGTTTTATCTAATTCATCCAATCCATAATACTCGCATTCTACAGGAATTATGATAGAATCTACAATCTTTAAAAATATATCTGATATGCTTGATTCACCTGAAGGAAAATCAATTATTACGAAATCATAATTTTTGAAAAGTGGGAAAAAATGGCTTTTAAAATCACAAATTTCAGATATATTACTTTTTCCTAAAGATAAAAAATCCCAAGTAGATTGAAATTTTTTAATCTTAAAAGGTGCCCTAATTAAATTATCAACATCATTTAAATCAATGGGATTAACTTTTTGACTTAAATAATAAGTTAACTTACATTTATAATCAATATCTACACATAAAACACTCAAACCTAAAGTAGCCAGGCTTTCGGATAAATAAGCGGCTGTTACAGTTTTTCCTGTATTTTTTTCTTGATTATAAATACCAATTACCTTTGTCATAAACATTATAGAATACAAATTTGGTATAAAACAATTAAAGAACAAATGAATATGCCTTGAAATGTTTCATATTGAAAAAAAAGAGGCCCATTTTATGAACCTCTTTAATTTTATCCTAAATATGCTTTTAATGCTTTACTTCTTGAGGTTTGTCTTAATCGCCTTATAGCCTTTTCCTTGATTTGTCTTACTCGTTCACGAGTTAAATTAAATTTTTCGCCTATTTCTTCTAAAGTCATGGCTTGTTCACCATTCAATCCGAAGTAAAACATAATAACCTCAGCTTCTCTTTGAGTTAAAGTTGATAATGCTCTTAAAACCTCTCTTCTTAAAGAGTCATTCATTAATTCTTGATCTGGCCTTATTTCTGTATCGTTTTCTAAAACATCCAATAAGCTGTTTTCTTCACCTTGTACAAAAGGAGCATCAACTGAAACGTGTCTTCCAGAAATTTTCATTGTATCTACCACCTCATTTGCAGAGATTTCTAGTACTTCAGCTAATTCTTCCGGCGATGGCTCTCTTTCAAACTTCTGTTCTAATTCAGAGAAGGTTTTTGAAATCTTATTTAATGAACCAACTCTATTTAAAGGTAAACGTACAATTCTAGATTGTTCAGCTAAAGCTTGTAAAATACTTTGACGAATCCACCAAACGGCATAAGAAATAAATTTAAAGCCTCTGGTTTCATCAAATCTTTGGGCTGCTTTAATTAAACCTAAGTTTCCTTCGTTAATAAGATCACCCAGTGAAAGGCCCTGATTTTGATATTGCTTAGCCACTGATACAACAAATCTTAGATTGGCTTTTGTTAATCTTTCCAATGACAACTGATCTCCATCTCGTATTTTTTGAGCTAAAATCACCTCTTCATCAGGTGTTAGTAGGTCAACTTTACCAATTTCTTGAAGATATTTATCCAAAGATTGGCTTTCTCTATTGGTAATCTGTTTGCTAATTTTAAGTTGTCTCATATTGCTTATTAAAATTTTTCAGCTATTATTTTTCCTGTTTTTGATTCAATTTTAAATAATAAATTTTTACGTATTTCCTTTTACTCCTACTGGTTAAGAACAACAATTTAATGTTGTTTATTGTTCAGATTTAGGATTTCCTTCATTACTTGGTCTCGGTAATAAAACTTTTCTTGAAAGTCGATATTTTCCAGTTTTTTTGTCAATTTCAGTCAATTTAACTTGAATAACATCGCCTTCCTTTAAAATTCCGTCCATACTAGGAAGTCTATCCCAGCTTATTTCCGATATATGTAAAAGGCCTTCTTTCCCAGGTAAAAATTCACAAAAAGCACCAAATGCTTGTATAGATTTTACTTTCGCTTCATAAACTTCACCAACATCTGGCATTTTAACAATACCTTCAATTCTTTTACGCGCAATGCTCATACTTTCGCCATTAGTTGCAAAAATAGAAATATATCCTTTGTTTTCTTTTTCTTCGATATTAATAGTGGCACCTGACTCTCTTTGGATTTCTTGAATTACCTTGCCACCAGGTCCAATTACTGCTCCGATAAGTTCTCTATCTATTATTATGTTGTGAGCTCTAGGTGCAAAAGGTTTTAAATCAGCTTTTGGTTCAGCAATTACTTCAGTCATTTTAGAAAGAATATGTAATCTACCTTCTTTTGCCTGATTTAATGCTTTCTCTAAAATATCAAAAGACAAGCCTCCTATTTTAATGTCCATTTGACAAGCAACAATTCCTTTAGCAGTTCCTGTTACTTTAAAATCCATGTCTCCTAAATGATCTTCGTCTCCTAAAATATCGGATAAGACAGCCCATTTATTACTTTCTGGATCAGTAATTAATCCCATGGCAATTCCAGAAACAGGAGCCTTTATTTGAATACCCGCATCCATTAAAGAAAGGCATCCGGCACAAACTGTTGCCATAGATGATGATCCATTAGACTCTAGAATATCACTTACTATTCGGATTGTATATGGATTTTGATCTTCAGATGGCATTACTTTTTTTAATGTTCTTTGTGCCAAATTTCCATGTCCAACTTCTCTTCTTCCAACTCCCCTATTAGGTCTAACTTCACCAGTAGAAAAACCAGGAAAATTATAGTGTAAATAAAATTTAGAAAATCCTTTAAACATAGGTTGATCAACTATTTGCTCATCTAGTTTTGTACCAAGAGTTGTTGTTGATAAAGATTGGGTCTCTCCTCTAGTAAACACAGCTGAACCGTGGGCAGAAGGTAAATAATCAACTTCACAAACAATTGGTCTAATTTCATCTAATTTTCTTCCGTCTAGTCTTTTATTTTCATCTAAAACCATTTTTCTAGATGCATCATAAGTGATATCTCCAAAATAGACTTTGTGCAAAGGATTAGATTTTTGATCTTCCGGTAAGGATTCTATAAATTCTTTTAAGACTGAAGAAAAGCCTTCACTTCTTTCGGCCTTAATAGGGCTTCCTTTTAAACAAACTGTATATACTTTTTCAAACATAGCATCATACATCTGTTTTTTTAAGTCTTCATCATGTTTTTCATGATTGTAAACTCTTTTTACTAAGTTTCCTACTTTTGCTTCTAATTCTTTTTGAGCAACAATTTGTGTTACTATTGCAGCGTGGCTTATTTTAATGGCTTCAATCATTTCTAATTCAGAAACTTCATTCGATTCTCCCTCCACCATTATAATACTTTCCATTGTTCCGGCAACAATCAAATCTAAATCTGCTGAGGCAATTAATTTAGCAGGAGGATTAACTATATATTCGCCATTAATTTTACAAACTCTTACTTCAGATATTGGTCCATTAAAAGGAATATCAGAGACCATAATTGCTGCAGAGGCTGCTAAAGCGGCCAAAGCATCTGGCTGAACATTTTCATCAGAAGAGTGTAAAGTTACCATTACCTGAACTTCAGCATGATAATCTTCTGGGAAAATAGGTCTTAGGGCCCTATCTATTAATCTTGAAATTAATATTTCATTATCAGATAATCTTCCTTCTCTTCTTTGGAAACTACCGGGAATTTTTCCAGCAGAACCAAATTTCTCTTGATAGTCAACAGATAAAGGTAAAAAGTCGGTTCCTTCTCTATGTTCTCTAGCAGCACAAACTGTAGCTAACATTAATAAATTCCCACACCTAAGTACAACCGATCCGTCTGCTTGTCTTGCTAATTTTCCTGTTTCTAGGGTAATGATTTGACCATCCGGCATTTGGATGGTTTGCGAATGAATGTTGAACATTTAAATTTATATTATGTTGTATTTCCGCTTTTTATACAACTATTTAATCCTTATTTCCGCGGGGATAATTTTGAAACTTTCAAAAAAAAGAGGAACCTTAAATAAAAAGGTTCCTCAAAAAATTTATTTACGAATACCTAGTTCAGCTATAATAGCTCTGTAACGACTAATTTCTATTTTACGAAGGTAGTCTAACAATCTACGACGCTTTCCTACTAACTTTAGCAGTCCAGAACGTGTAGAGAAATCATGCTTGTGAACTTTTAGGTGCTCGGTAAGATGAGCAATTCTATAAGTAAATAATGCGATTTGTGATTCAGCAGAACCTGTATCGCTTGGGGTTCTAAGAAGACCTTTTTGTGAAAAAATTTCTTCTTTCTTTTCCGGAGTTAAATACATGTATTTTAACCTAGATTTAAAAATGAAACAATTATTATAAAAACGACCGCAAAGATAAGTATTTTATCTTTATTAGTTCCTAATTATTTAAATTATTAAATTTATGTTTTATATTTTGAAATTTTAAGAATTTCAAGAATTTGTCAAAAAAGGAGTTATAAGTATCATTTTCGAACAGACGAGCATCGTTTGAAGCTTTTTTCATTAAATAGATTCCTATAGCTAATAACACAGTATTGGGGATCCAAACACCCACAATTACTGGAATTAGTCCTTCTTTTGCATACTTATCACCTAATTGCATTAGCACGTATAGAAAAATAAAAAAGCTAATTGATACTAAAACAGGCATTCCGAAGCCCCCTTTTTTGATAATTGAGCCTAATGAGGCACCGATTAGAAACATGACTAAACAAGAAAATGCCATAGTGACTTTATGCCATCTTTCAACGTCAGCGCGCCACATTTCTTTTTGTTTTCCTAATACTATGGATTGGTCTGCTTCAATTGTTGACTTTAAATTTTTTATTTGTGAAATAGCCGTTTCTAAGGCTTCAGATTTTCTATAGCCTTTCTGAAATTCTACCAGTTTTGCATTTATCCAATTTCCAGGTTTAATAATAACTTTTTTTATTGTGTCATTTTTGTTTTCAGGAATAGGTGCTCTCAAATAAAATGAGTTTTGAGATTTTAATTGTGTAGTTTGTTGGTCAATGGTTTTTACTATTTCAACTTTTGAAGAATCAATCACTTTAGTTAGTTCTTTGATATCTTTCATATATTCATGGTATTTAAACTGTTCTTCATTTGTCCGTTTAATACCAAAACTTTCTAGTGAAAAAACAATTTTATTTTTTTTAAAATTGTTTCTAACAAATTGGGTTTCATCGTATTTATTGAAATTGTTTGCATATTCAATGTAATTGTGCCCATTAAATAATTCAAAAATTAGATAGTTGTCATTGTACATAAAATACATTTTGCCAGAATCAGCTACAGTTAGACTTCTGTTTCCATTATTAGATGTATGGTCGTAAATGATAATCTTCTTCATTGATTTACCATCTGGCATTTTCTCTTGGACTTTAATTCTATATCCCGGTATTTCTCTATAAAATATACCTGGATGAATATTTAAGGTCATTTTAGTGGTTTTTACATCCCAAAGTAAGGAATAACCTTTAAGATTTGCCCAAGGGTTGATATAGTTATTGTAGAAAAAAGAACCAACACAAATGAAAATTGAAAATATAAAAGTAGGTAAAACTAATCTGCTTAATGGAATACCTGCAGATTTCATTGCTGTAAGTTCGGAGTGTTCTCCAAAGTTACCAAAACACATTAAGGTTGCTAATAGTATAGCAAGAGGAAGAGCGGTAGGAACAGTAATTAAAGAAAAATAAAGGAACAACTTTGAAAAAACATCTAATCCAAGATCTTTTCCGATGAAATCTTCAAAATACATCATTAAAAATCGCATCAAGAAAATAAAAACAACCACTGCTGTGGTTAAAATGAACGGTCCAACAAACGATTTTAAAAATAACTTATCGATTTTCCTCATAAAGGTAGATTTCTGACGTAAAAGTCGAAATCATTTATTCTAAAACAAAATTTTTAAGTTTTATTAAGTGTTTATCCTCCTACTATTTCTTTTAAATCTGCAATAAGGCCCTTCCATAATGAATCTAAATCTTCTAAGTCTTCGTTGTCAGAACAATCGGTAATCTTTAAATAAACAGAATTGTCAATTTCACTGGTAATTAACTTAAATTCAAGAAAATTTCCTTCGTCTGATCCTAAAAAATCAAAACGTGCAGACTTATTTAGACGAGATGACATTTCTGCAATATGCGGTATTTCATCCCAAAAAAAATGAAAATTGTGATTACTATCCATATGCACTTTATCCGCAAACCATTGCTGCAAACCTCCAGCAGAACTGATATAATTAAATAACACTTTTGGTGAAGTTTTAAAAGGAAATTCTTGTGAATATTTATACTTTGCCATAATTAATAGGAATAATTAATACGATTTAAAGTATTCTATTTATTAAAGCAAGAAAAAAAATATATAAATTATTTTTTTATACAAGTTAGGTAAAGATTTTGGAATATTTAGAAAGGTTTACTACTTTTGCACCTCGATAAAATGGCGGGGTAGCTCAGATGGTTAGAGCGTCGGATTCATAACCCGGAGGTCAGGGGTTCGATCCCCCTTCCCGCTACTTTTGGTTTGTATTATTTTTGAAAAAAAGGAGTTCAATTTAATTGAACTCCTTTTTTTTTCAAATATGTGGAATAATAACATTAAAACTGCTTCCAACTTCAAGTTCACTTTTTATTACAATTCTACCTTTGTGCATATCAATTATTCGTTTGCATATTGACAATCCGATACCGTGACCTTTGAATGATGATGCATTTTTTGTTCTATAAAATGGTTGAAATACCTTATCAATTTCATCGTTAGGTATACCTATCCCATGATCAGAAATTGTGATAATACAATTACTTTTATTAAATCTAATTTTGACTGTTGCTAATTTATCAGAAGAGTATTTGCAAGCATTATCAAACAAATTATTAAAGACAGTTTTTAGCAAAGGCTTGTTGCCCACAATAGTAACCCAGTTATCATCCTCTGGTATTTCCTCAAAATCAATATGTATTTGATAATCAGAATGTTGGTGAGTTATTTCGTCTTGAACCTCAAAAAGGACTTCGTCTATTCTAATATTAACCAGTTTTAAAGTTTCATCTCCTTTTTCAGATTTAGCAAGCTGAAGTAGTCCGTTTGTTAATTGAATTAATCGTTGATTATCTGTATAAAGTGACTTTAATATATTTTTATATTCATTAGAGGTTCTTTCATTTTCTAATGCTACTTGAATTTCTGATTTTATTGCAGCTAATGGCGTTCTTAATTCATGGGAAGCATTACTTACAAAACTCCGTTGAAGCTCAAATGATTTTTCAATTCTTCCAAGCATTTCGTTGAAATTCCTCG
>DAIQBE010000024.1:0-1676 GCA_036781325.1 Leadbetterella sp.
CTTAGAGCATTTTTTAAATCGTTAACAGTATTTATTTTTAGGATATTCCGAGCATTTACGATTGCATTGGCAACTGTTTTAGCATTTTTAAGTTCACCATACATTCCCAATATTTTGTGTAAATCTTCAACACTATATTCGTTTATGATTTTTAAAGCGGATATTTCAGCCGAAGTGTTCATTCGCATATCGAGCTGAGCATCAAAACGAGTAGAAAAACCTCTTTCTGGAGTATCTATTTGATGGGAAGAGATACCTAAATCGGCTAAAATGCCATTTACTTTTTTTACGCCATAAATCCTCAAATATTTATTTAAGAATCTAAAGTTGGCTTGAATAAAAGTAAAATTTGAAGATACTATTTTTAAGGATTCAGCTTTAGCATCCGTATCTTGGTCGAAACTATAAAGATGCCCCGTGGTAAGTTTTTCTAAAATGGCCCTAGAATGACCTCCCCCCCCAAATGTTACGTCTACGTATATTCCTTCAGGATCAATATTTAGTCCTTCTATGCATTCCGTTAACATTACAGGTTTGTGATATTTGTAGTTTTCTTCCAAAAAATCTTTTGTTTAATTAAACAAAAGTAAAGCTTTTTAAAGACTTTTTTTGAAGATTGAAAGGATAAGAAGAAGAAAATGCATTAAAAACTTAAAGTTTAATGCATTTTACTTTTTATTGCCAAGCACAAATTACACCTCCCATTAAACTCAAACTAACTGCCCAATATCCTACATGAATAAATATGTATTTCCAGCTTTTGTTTTCATATAGAGCATTCATTCCAATAATCGGAAGAATTAAAAAAACCACATATAATAATCCATGAAAAGCACCATGCTTAAAAGTCCTAAATTCATTGCCATATTTTGCCATCATATTAGCTATGTCAGCCTCTGCAGCAGTTTTAGCAGCCGCATCTGTCCCTTGAATTTGATTCATAACGATAGAAGAAAGATGCATTTGATGGATAACCATTGGATTTACAGCAAGAGCAATCATCAATGCAAAAACAAGGCTAAAACTCATAAGTTTTACCATATTCATGTCTTTCATTTTTTCAGGATCTAGATTGGCTTCTTTCATCCAAGCGGTACCAAATGTTTTTGGGTTATACCATAAAAAGCCAATAATAAAGTTAATTAGTGCTCCAGCAATAATTGCTTTGAAGTTCAAGTCTACCATTATCGTTTAGTTTAAAAGGTTAATTTATCATTAAAGCTAAAAATATTATTTGTTAAATGCAAAATATTCGTAGATTATTCAAAGTCTATTCGAAGCTGCTTTACTTCTTTTTCATCAAAAAAATTAGATATTCCTACCCCAAGTAATCGTATGCCTTTAGGAAAAGGCAAAAGGCTTTCAATAAGGTTTTCTATTGTTTTTTCAATAATTTCTATTTTTCGAAAACCTGTTTCTATAGTTTTACTTCTTGAAATTGATTCAAAGTCGGCATATTTTATTTTTATGGTGAGCGTTTTGCCGCAAATATTATATTTTTGAGTTCGTTTCATTAAATCCTTCGAAAGTTTAAATAGTTCATTATAAACTTCTGAGGGTAATTCTAAATTTTTAGAAAATGTGTTTTCAACACTGATTGATTTGCTTTCTCGGTTAGATTCTACTTTTCGGTTGTCTATTCCCCTCGAAATATCAAAATAATAATGTCCTAATTT
>DAIQBE010000024.1:1776-10289 GCA_036781325.1 Leadbetterella sp.
TGGGTTTTTTCAAAAATTTTCTCTCGTATTTCTGAAGCTATTTGTGTGGCTATTTCTATTCCTTTAAAATTTTCTGTTACGTCTAAATAGGCCTCATCTAGTGAAAGGGGTTCAATACTATCGGTATATTCATGAAAAATCTCTCGAATTTGCCTCGAAACTTCTTTGTATATCTCAAATCGTGGTTTTACAAAAATTAAATCTGGACAAAGTCTTTTGGCTGTGATGGAAGGCAATGCAGATCGTACTCCATATTTTCTTGCCTCATAACTCGCCGCTGCCACTACGCCACGCTCTTCACTTCCACCTACAGCCACGGGTTTGTGTCTTAATTCTGGATGATCTCTTTGCTCTACAGATGCAAAAAAAGCATCCATGTCAATGTGAATAATTTTACGAAGAATGGCCAAAGAATGATGGTTTTTGGCAATGTAGGAAAAAAAATACAAAAAATAAAAGACGTATATTTGCAGAATGGATAATTCGTTCAAAAAATTTGATTTAAATAAACAATTGTTATTGGCAGTGGAAGAGCTGGGTTATACCGAACCTAGCGAGATTCAAGACAAGGCCATTCCGCTTATTTTGCAAGGGCACGATGTGTTGGGAATAGCCCAAACTGGAACCGGTAAGACCGCAGCTTACCTTCTGCCCATCTTGATGAAAACTAAATATGCCCAAGGAAAAGACGTCCGCTGCTTAATTTTTGCTCCAACTCGCGAGCTCGTAATGCAAATAGACGAGGCAATAACGCAATTAGCAAAATATACGGACCTTCGTCATGTGGCTTTGTTTGGTGGTTTAGGGCCAAAAAGCCAAATAGAATCTCTAAAAAAAGGCGTTGACATAATAGTGGCTACTCCTGGGAGGTTCATGGATTTGTATTTATTGGGGGAAATTGTTACAAAAAGCATACAATATTTGATTTTAGATGAGGCCGACAAAATGATGGATATGGGTTTTATGCCACAGATCCGTAGAATTTTAGAAGTTATTCCTCGAAAAAGAAAGAATTTATTGTTTTCAGCTACTTTTCAGCCAAGAGTAGAAAAGCTCTCCGAAGAATTTTTAGAAGCCCCTATAAAAGTAGAAATTACCCCTTCGGCTACAGCTGCTGAAACCATAAGTCAAAAAATTTATTTAGTACCTAATTTCAAAACTAAAATTAACTTATTAGGATATTTGTTAGATTCAGATATTATTAGCCGAGCAATGGTTTTTTGCAGAACAAAAACAGTGGCCGATAATGTTTTTAAATTTTTAGAACGCAAGGTTCTTGGATCTGCCAATGTGCGTGTTATTCATGCCAATAAAGGACAAAATACGAGGATAAATGCCGTAGAAGATTTTAGAAATGGACAAATAAAAGTACTGGTTTCTACCGATGTGGCGGCTAGAGGAATTGATATAAATGCAGTGAGTCATGTAATAAATTTTGATGTGCCGCTTATTTACGAAGATTACGTACATAGAATAGGGAGGACGGGTAGAGCAAAATTAGAAGGGGAAGCTATAACGTTTGTGCTTCCGCAAGAAGCCTATCATTTAGAGAAGATTAAGAAGATTATAAGAACTGAAATTCCACTAGAGGCCATTCCCGATAAAGTTTTTATTGAAGAGACGTCGTTTGAAGAAAGCCAAGAAATGCTTAAAGAATTGGATGATCAACGAAAAAAAGAAGACCCAGATTTTAAAGGAGCTTTTCACGAAAAATCCGCTAAAAACTTACGTTTTGAAAAGGCCAAAACAGCAAAGCCAAAGTCTACTCCGAAAGCAAAACCAAAAAGCTCTGGCAATAAATCGAAAGGAAACAGAAGTGCTGGAAATAAGCCTTCAGGAAAGAGTTTCTCTAAAAAAAGAGGATAGATGGAATTAATATTGATTTTTTAACTTGGTTTGACCTCTCTCAATATTAATCAAATAATTACAATTTTTAATACCTTATTTTTACTTTTAAAATTTATAATACATTGATTTATAGCATTTTGTATTTTATGAATTTTCATAAAATGGGCTTGCCTATTCAATTAATTTGTAAATCAATATGCCCCAGTTTTTTCAGTATTTATAAGTCCATTATACTCAGAAAGTGCAGAAATTGCAGCAGTTTTTAATCCTGATGAATCATTAAAAGTTGTTACAAATCGGAAACCCATTTTTGAAAGCATTTGGGAGTTGGAGGGAGAGCCCGCATGTATGCCTACTTTTAATTTGTTATCTGCTGCCACATCAAGAATTTCTTGGAGTACGGCTAAAAAACTCGGATCTGTAAAATCTGCCATTTTTTTATAGCCCATTGAAAGCGATAAATCCCATGGCCCCACGTAGAAACCGTCTAAGTTTTCTACTTTAGCGATTTCTTTAATATTTTTAATTGCATCAGGAGTTTCTATCATCGCCAACGTAATAGTGTTGGAATTTGCATTTTCAAAATAGCTATCACCATAAACAGAATTTGCACGCAAAGGACCAAAACTTCGTATGCCTTTGGGATAATACTTTGTGGCTTTTACAAAATTGTCTGTTTCTTTTGCATTATTTATCATGGGGCAAATAAGACCCATAACTCCTGCATCGAGCATGGCCATAATAAATGCTGGGTCGTTTTGAGGCAAACGCACAAATGGAGCAGATTGGCTGCCATTCATAGCTTGCAACATCGGCAAAATAGCAGGCAAACTATTTGCTAAGCCATGCTGAGCATCAATGGTCATTACATCAAAACCTACTTTTGATAAAATCTCTGCAGTCCATGAGCTTGGTATAGTCACCCAAGCATTAGTTAGCGTTTGATCTTGTTCCCATTTTTCTTTTATGCTATTCATTTTCTTCCCAGTTCAAAGACCTCTCAATGGCTTTTTTCCATCCTTTATGATATTTTTCTCTTTTTTCTTCCGCTAATTTAGGGTTCCAAGTTTTGTCAATACCCCAATTGTCTATCAAATCTTCAAAACTTTCCCAATATCCTACTGCTAGACCAGCAGCATAGGCAGCACCTAAGGCCGTGGTTTCTACCATCATTGGGCGGATTACTGGTACTTTTAGCATATCAGACTGAAACTGCATTAAAAGCTCATTAATAGTCATTCCACCATCCACTCTTAAAGAAGAGATTTCTATACCAGCATCTTTTTCCATTGCTTCGAGCACATCTAAAGTTTGATAAGCAGTGGCTTCTAAAACAGCTCTGGCTATATGGTTTTTGTTCACATAGCGAGTTAGCCCGGCTATTACTCCTCGAGCGGAGTTTTCCCAATATGGAGCATACAAACCAGAAAATGCGGGTACAAAATACGCTCCACCGTTATCTTCTACAGCTTCGGCTAATTGTTGAATCTCGCTACTTTCTTTTATTAAGCCTAGGTTGTCACGTACCCATTGCACTAGTGCTCCTGCCATAGCCACAGACCCTTCTAGCGCATAATGTACGGCTTGGTTTTCAAATTGATAGGCTACAGTGGTTAATAAACCATATTTAGAAGGAATAGCTTTTAATCCGGTATTTAAGAGCATAAAGCATCCAGTTCCATACGTGTTTTTTGCTTCGCCTGGTTTAAAACATGTTTGGCCCACCAATGCAGCTTGTTGGTCACCCAAAATTCCAGCTAAAGGCACTCCTTGTAAAGGTTCCGCAACAATGGTTCCATAATTCATGCTACTTGGTTTTATTTCAGGAAGCATAGCTTTAGGAATACCTAGCTTGTCTAAAATTTCATTGTCCCACTTCAGGGTATTTAAGTTCATGAGCTGGGTACGCGAAGCGTTCGTAACATCCGTAATGTGTAGACCATTGTTAATACCTCCTGTTAAATTCCAAACTAAAAAGGTATCCATGTTGCCAAAAAGTGCTATTCCTTCCTCTGCATCTTTTCTTAAACCTTCGATATTTTCTAGTAACCACTGAATCTTTAGGCCACTAAAATAAGTGGCTAATGGTAAACCCGTTTTAGCTCTAAACCAATCGCTTCCAATCGCTTTTTCAAGTTCCTCTACTCGTTTTCCAACCCGAGTATCTTGCCAAACTAAGGCATTATAATAAGGTTTTCCGGTTCGTTTGTTCCAAACTACGGTGGTTTCTCTTTGGTTAGTGATTCCACATGCTACAATATTGCTAATTTTAATTTCTTTTTTTATTCTTGCGTTGGCTATAACTTCTAATGTATTATGCCAGATTTCTTCGGTATTGTGTTCTACCCATCCCGGTTGTGGAAAAATCTGTTCATGCTCTTTCTGAGCTACAGAAACAATATTTCCTTTTTTATCGAAAAATATACATCGTGTACTGGTGGTTCCTTGGTCTATAGAAGCTATTAATTTCATTTATTTAGGTTTTGTTTAGAACTTTAGTTCTGTGTTTTAAAATTATTTTATTTTGATTTTGCACATGTTTTCAGCACATTTTTATTCTTCAAAATATAGGCATCGTCATTTCCTTTGATTGCCAATTCCATCGATTTTTCAGCGTTTGGAACTGCAATGTCACACTGGCCTAGTTTTGCCGCAATTCTGGCAACTAGCTGGTAGGTCCAATATTGTTTATCTTTTTCCACTACTTGTTGTGCCCAAATAAGTGCTTGTGGCAAATTAATGTTGTTTTCATAATAATAATCAGCAGCCGCCATCAATGTACTTTCGGTGGGATTTGCGGCTTTTGTTTTTTCAATTATTTCAGATAAAATTTGGTCTTGGACGTTTTGTTCAACTTTAAAACGCACAGCGGTTTTTTCCCAGGCGATACTGATATATGCCGAAGTGGTGGTAAATTCTGCAAATTCTATTTTAAAATGCTCCACTTTGTTTTTAAGTTTTTGAGGAACTACTTCAAAACTCATCACATCTTTTTTGGGATCATATTCATAAGCTCCCCATTTTTGGTCTTCACTGTTAAAAATAATTTTCCATGTTTTTAATCCTGGAATCGTATATAACCCATAACTCCCAGCTTTTACCATTTGGCCATTTATTGATACATCTGCATCAAATTTTATACTAGTAATTTGGTTTGCACCTGTTCTCCAAACTTTACCGTAGGGTACAAGGTTTCCAAATATTACTCGGCCTTTTATAGATGGGCGACTGTAGTTAAGTGTAATTCTTGTCAATCCCATTTCTTGGCTAATAGTAGTATTAGGGCTTGGCTGTGGGGTTCTAATTTGAGAAAAAACGGGAAAATTTGCGATTAATAAGAAAATAAAAATACCCTTCTTCATGTTGATTAACTAGTTTAATTTTAACAAATATAAATAGGCTTTGTGATATTTAATACTTACATTTTGAATTGTCTTTTTCAATATAATAGCTTTTAAAGTTTTTCGCCTTTGTGTCCATACACCCTTTTAAATTCAGGATTTCTACTTTTCTAAACTCAATGGGATGGCTTTCGCTTTGTAAGGAAATGGATCCTTCCGTTAATCTTTTACCATCTATTTTTATTAATGGGTCGAAACCACTTACCACTCCACCCCCAATTACTGGTTTTTGGTAAGTCATAACCAATTCATTATTGACAAAATGCCGAATTATCGAATCCCCTAAAACTTCGACTTCCGCTCTTACCCATTGATCTCCATCAAAAGTTTTTGAAGTAGAATTTATACAATGTCTTGTATCCAGTTTGTTTTCATACACAACATGGGTGCCAGGGGTGCATAAATTACAATTCGTTCTTGATTTTCCATTGCTTAGTCCACCTAAGAGTTGCACTTCAATTGAGATAGGAAAATCTTGACCTTTTAACATGGTTTGGGCGGGCTGCCCATGTACCATAATGCCGCTATTTCTTGTAGCCCAACCTTCTCCTCCTTTAGCTTGGTCGCCAATAAATCGATACTCCACCGCAATTTTATAATGGGAAAAGGTTTCTTTAAAAAATAAATGGCCATATCTAAAATTAAAAGGATCGTATGCATCATAATTAACCACAATTTTTTTGTCTTTTACCGAAAATGTATTTCCAAAATTTTCATTTAAGTCATAGCCTCGGATTTTAATATCCCAGCCATCGAGGTTTTTTCCATTAAATAACTGTCTCCATTCTTTTGGTGGTGCGGATATTTGTCCAAATGTTGTTAAAGAGATACATAAAAGAGCAAAGATTTTATTCATTTTTAAGGTTGATTTTGAGTTCAAATTTGATAAATTAATATTGTTTTATTGTAAAATATTTAAAGTATTTGTTTTTTTTATATGCGAAGATTGCTAATTAACTACAGGAATTAAATATTCTATTCAAAATGTAAATGTAATGTATAATAATTCTTAATTTTATGGCAAGTTTATTTAATCTTAAATGTTTGTTTTATGAAACGTAGAAAGGTCTTTAGCACCATAGGTTTGAGTGCTTTGGGGATTGGAGTATTACCCGCTTGGGCAAATGCTTGGACCCCATCAAAAATTAAGAATGATTCCCTTAATTTTAATACTGCAGAGGATGATTTGTTAATAGATTTAACTGAAATAATAATTCCAGAAACCACTACCCCTGGAGCTAAAACCCTTGAGATTTCAAAGTTTATAAAAACGATGATTTCAGACATACATAGCAAGGAGGATCAGCAAAAGTTTAAATCTGGAATGGTTAAAGTAGAAGAAATAGCAAAAGTTTTATATGGAAAAAGCTATTTGGAGTGCTCAAAAGAACAAAAAATTCATTTATTGAAAGGATTAGAATTGAGTTCAGAAAAAGACCAAAAATGGTTTTTTGATGTTACTAAAAGACTTTGTGTTCAAGCCTATACTTCCTCAGAATATTATATGTTGAATATAGCCAAATTTGAATTTGCTCCAGCTAGATACTATGGGTGTGTACCTTTAACTCAATAAATAGAATGCATATAGAAAATATAAATAAGAGAACGTTCGATGCCATTGTAATTGGCTCAGGAATAAGCGGTGGTTGGGCCGCAAAAGAATTGTGTGATAAAGGTTTAAAAACCTTGGTATTAGAACGCGGGCGAGATGTAAGACACATAGCAGACTATCCAGCTACTATGACTCAGCCCTGGGAGTTTGAACATAGGGGTCAGCTTAACTACGACTTTAAGAAAGAGAATCCGATAATAAGCAAATGTTATGCTTTTTATGAGGGTACATCACAGTTTTTTGTGAAAGATAAAGAGCATCCATATATTCAAGAAAAACCATTTGATTGGATCAGAGGGTATCAGGTGGGTGGAAAGTCACTGATGTGGGCAAGACAAACCCAGCGTTGGAGCAAGTATGACTTTGAAGGGCCAGCTCGGGATGGTTTTGCGGTAGAATGGCCCATTTCTTATGATGAAATTGCCCCTTGGTACAGTTATGTAGAGAAGTTTGCCGGAATTTCAGGAAATAAAGATGGGCTGGATGTTTTACCAGATGGTGAATTTTTGCCTCCCCATGAAATGAATTGCGTAGAAGACTTTTTTAGCCAAAAAGTAGCTCAAAAATATGGAAAATCTAGGAATGTAATTATTGGTAGAGCTGCCCACCTTACAAAGCCTAATCAGATTCATTACGATCAAGGAAGAGCTCAATGTCAGAATAGAGCAATTTGTGAAAGAGGTTGTCCTTATGGTGGGTATTTTAGTAGCAATGCTTCCACAATTCCATGGGCAATGAAGACTGGAAACATGACTTTAAGGCCAGATAGCGTGGTGCATTCTATAATTTTTGATGAGAAAAAAGGCAAGGCAACGGGAGTAAGGGTGGTAGACGCCAACACCAAAGAAATGACCGAGTTTTATGCTAAAATAATATTTTTAAATGCAGCCGCTTTAAACAGTAATTTAGTGTTGATGAACTCTACTTCTTCCCGTTTTCCAAATGGTCTTGGAAACGACAGTGGTGTATTAGGAAAATATGTAGCGTTTCACAATTATAGAGCAAGAGTTTCGGCTCAATACGATGGGTTTTTAGATAAAACTACCGAAGGGAAAAGACCGAATAGTCCTTACATTCCAAGATTTAGAAATGTTTTAAAACAAGAAACTGACTTTTTGAGAGGCTATGCTGCGGGCTTCGGTGCCAATAGAATGTCTTGGAATTCAAGAGAGGGTTTGGGAGAAACTTTAAAGGATAACTTAGCCAAAAGGGAATACGGTGGTTGGAATGTTGGCTCGCATATGATGGGTGAAACCATACCCAAAGAAAGCAATTATGTGGCATTGGATGCTAATTTAAAAGACCCATTTGGAATACCACAAATGAAAATCTCAGTGGGTTATGACGATAACGACGAAAAAATGGTGAAAGATTATTTAGAGCAAATGACAGAGATGTTTACAATGGCAGGCTTCACTAATATAAAAACTAGTGATAGCAAACAAGCTGCTGGACTTGACATTCATGAAATGGGAGGAGTGCGCATGGGGAAAGACCCAAAAACTTCCATGCTCAACGGCTTCAATCAGCTACATGCTTGTAAAAACGTGTTCGTAACAGATGGCTCTTGTATGACTTCAACCTCTACCCAAAATCCGTCACTTACCTATATGGCTTTTACGGCTAGAGCTGTGGATTTTGCTGTGAAGGAG
>DAIQBE010000024.1:10389-15254 GCA_036781325.1 Leadbetterella sp.
GTCACTTACCTATATGGCTTTTACGGCTAGAGCTGTGGATTTTGCTGTGAAGGAGATGAAGAGGAAGAATTTGTAAATTTTTATTACTGATTTACAAATAAATTAATTAAGACCTATTTATAGATACTAAGAAGCTGATATTTAAACCTCCATTAAGGATTTAAATTGGATATAAGAAAATGCCACTTTCCAATTTGAAGCTATGTAAAGGCTTATTATTTAAGTGGTTATTTTTTAAAATTTTATGTAATCTATTACAAGTAGTATTTAATAATTGAAATTAGGACTTTTGTTCTTTTAAATTAATAGCTGTTGATACACAGAAACTAAAATGGAAAAAGGAATTTTGGAAAAAACAGGAAAGTCACTTGAACATTGGATTAGCGTTGTTCAAGATTCAAAAATAGAAAAACATAAGGCCATAATGGATTATCTTATTTCCCAATTTAATCTCTCTTATGGGCATGCCAATTTTGTGGCTTTAAAAGCTAAAAAGTCAGATGCGGCATCTCAGGATTCTGAAGATTTAATCCAAAATCAATACGTAGGAAAAGAAAATTTAAAACCTATTTATGAAAAACTTTTGGTAGAAATTAAAAAAATTGGAGAAGATATTTCTGTTGTTCCCAAAAAGGATAGTGTAAGTTTTATTCGCAAAAGACAGTTTGCATTAATTAAACCAGCTTCTAAAACTCGTATTGACTTAGGTTTAAAATTTAAAAATAAACCCTTTGGAATCAGATTAGAAAACTCTGGGCCATTTGGGCTTATGTGCACCCATAGAGTTCAAATTACCTCTGTAGAACAAGTTGATCCAGAATTAATTGCCTGGATTAAAGAAGCTTATGAAATCTCAAATTAGATAAAGAGATTAATGATTTTTCTTGAAATGAAAATTTGTAAAATGGTAAAGTAGATAGGGTGGTGGAATAATATTTAGAAATAGTGTTTAAATTTTAGTGTAAATGAAAAAGCTTTTATTATTTTTTTTAATACCAATGTTTACTTTTGGTCAAAAACGGCCAAACATTATTTTTATAATTGCTGACGATTTAGGATATAACAATGTAGGTTTCAATGGGCAGTCAAAAATTAAAACTCCCCATATTGATAAGATAGCAAAAGATGGAATTGTATTTAAAAATCATTATTCTGGTTCAACAGTTTGTGGTCCATCCCGGTCTTGTCTTTTGAGTGGAAATCATACTGGGCATACCCGAATTCGTGAAAATCCAGGATGGGAAACCACGGATAAGAAAGTAGATTTTCCAAATAATGATGAACAGTTGGCAAAATCATTAAAAAAAGCGGGTTACCAAACTGCCATTATTGGTAAGTGGGGTATGTCAGATTGGGGAGAAGATATGCAAGCAAATAACCAAGGCTTTGATTATTTTTTTGGATATAAAGGGCATGGGGATGCACACCATTATTACCCAGAGTTTTTATGGAGAAACGACGTAAAAGTTCCTTTAGTTGGCAATGTCACTGCCGAAAAGAAGGGGCAATACGCACATGATTTGATTGCAAAAGAAGCCTTATCTTATGTTGAAAAAGCCAGCAAAGAAAAAGACCCTTTTTTCTTGTATTTATGTTTTACCATACCACATTTAGAACTTACCGTTCCCGAAGAATCGAAAGCTCCCTACTTAAATCTTAGTTGGGATAAATATCCAATGAAAGATGAGCATTATCATAACGACCCAGAAGGAAATACCACCTTTGCTGGTATGATTTCTAGAATGGATGGAGATATTGGAAAATTGATGCAAATGCTTAAGAAGCTAGGAGTTGATGAAAATACATTGGTTGTTTTTACTTCGGATAATGGAGCTGAATATACTAGTCCTTTTTTTGAAAATAATAAGCCATTTAAAGGCAAAAAGCGGGATGTTTACGATGGGGGAATTCATGTGCCTTTTGTAGCTAAATGGCCATCAAAAATAAAAGCGGGAAGCACTACAGAACACATTTCAGCTTTTTGGGATTTCTTGCCAACGGCTTTCGAAATAGCTGGAGTTAAGCCTTCTAAAGGGATAGACGGAATCTCCTATTTGCCGACACTTTTGGGGAAAGGTCGACAACAAAAAAAGCATGAATATTTATATTGGGAGTTTAATGAGGGAACCCCCAAACAGGCCATTCGATATGAAAACTGGAAGGTAATAAAACTTTGGAACAAGGCAGTAGAATTGTACGACATCAGCAAAGATATTGGTGAAACTAATGATGTTTCGAAAGATAACCCAGAATTAGTGGCTAAGTTTACTAAAATTCTGGAAGCAGCCCGTACAAATAATCCAAATTATAAATTAGAGCCTGTGAAACAGAAAGGAAGAGGATAATAAAAGGACACCCAATTTTAAAAAAAATGGAGGTTTCAAAAAGTTTATTTCCTTAAAGCCAATATAGATAAAATTTAAATCTTCCCCCAAAATTTAAACTGTATTTGTCGATAACGTTTTAAAATCAATCTATTTCGCTTCCCCACCAGTTTTTGTTGGGTTCAAAGTCTTTTTTAAGCATGTTTCTTCTATTTTTTTCTTGGTTTGGCCACACTTCAGTTTTTACTTTGTTTTTATAAATTTCCTCTTTTTCAGCAGTATATTCCTTATCTATTTCTGGAAGTTTAGCACTGGTTTGCTGTAGCCAATTATTTAGCTTATTCCACATGTCCTTTTCTAAAGACGGGTAATTTTTGGCTATATTATTTTGCTCTGCTAAGTCTTTTTCTAGGTCATACAATTCGTTTCTACCGTCTTCCCAATAGTGAATAAGCTTGAAGTTCTCCATTTGAATTATCGAAGAAGGCTCTCCACCTTGGTTTCCATAATGAGGGTAATGCCAAAAAAGTGGTCTGTTAGAAATGCTTTTTTGATTTAATAGGGGTAATAGTGATACCCCATCTATTTTTTGTGAAGGTATGGCTTTGGTGTTAGTCATTTCTAAAATTGTGGGCAGAAAATCCATCCCAATTACCGGGGTATTGATTTTTTGGGCTTTCCCTCCAGGTATATAAATAAACATAGGCACTCGTATTCCACCTTCCCATTGGTAGCCTTTTCCGCCCCTAAGTGGTGATAAATTAGTGGAGAAATTATCTCCGGAGACCACCCCTCCATTGTCTGACGTAAATATGATTATGGTGTTTTTATCTAAATTGTTTTTTTTTAATGATTCCAAAACCACCCCGACGGCATCGTCCATACTAGAAACCAGGCCAGCATAAATAGGGTTGTCCTGTTTTAAACGTGCTGGCAAGATACGTTCCATCGAAAATCCATTTTCATTTAGGCCTTGTTTTTCCGTTTTATCTCTAAAGTAAGTCCATTTCTCTTTGGTGGTTTGAATGGGAGAATGAACGGCATAAAAAGAAAGAAACGCAAAAAATGGTTTGTCTTTGTTCTTTTCTATAAAATTTGAAGTTTCTTTTGCCAATCTCATGTCAAGGTTTTCACCATTGGGTCCATTGCTTATGTTTTCCATATCATACGGAGAAAAATAGTTTGACGGAGATCCTTTGTGGTTGCCTGCAATATTAATGTTAAACCCTTGATCGGTAGGGTAAAAACCCTTATTTCCTAAATGCCATTTGCCAGCAAAGAAGGTTTCGTAATCATTTTGTTTTAGGAGTTCGGGAATAGTAGTAAAGGCCAAGTCAAGTTGCTTTGCATACTGTGGAGGTAACACTTTTGTGAATCTATTTTGTTTTCTCCATTCAGTGCCTTCTGGAGCACCTATCCAATCGGTTATCTTGTGATTACTTGGGTAGCACCCTGACATTATACTTGCCCGAGAGGGACTGCAAACTTGACAAGACGCATACGCTCTTGAAAATAGGGAAGATTTTGAAGAAAGACTATCTAAATATGGAGTTTCATAGTATTTGCTTCCCATAAAACCTACGTCATTATACCCCAAATCATCTACTAAAATAAAAATAATATTGGGTTTAGTCTGTGCATTTGCATTTAAGAAAGTCAACAATCCAAAGAAAAGAGAGAATGTATATTTTTTCATTTTTAACAAAACTTAAAAGTATTTATAGAATTAGCCGTAAAATCTAAATGAAAGGTTGAGGACCTTTTTAATTGAATTAACTTTTGCTTTCAGCCTATTTTTAGATTTTGAAATAGATTCCTCTTTCTTTTTACTTGCCATGATGGAGTTATTTGAGATATATTTTAGACTAGAATTGCACATACAGCAATTGTTAGCAATTTAAGTTATTATCTATCATTTGTTTCAAAAGCCTGGGTAATTAAATTTTTAGCTTTTAATAATTCTCTTATTATTTTTCATTTCCAATTAGCTTAGTTTAATAATCAAAATTTTACTATTTAACTTTAGCATAACATTCATTTAATATTCTTCTAATATTGTCACTTTAATTTTGCATTATTAAACCAGAGTCTAATGCAAAATCTTTTTAAAAACTTGAAATCATTTTTTTACGATTGGTTATTTGTTTTCCTTTTTCTTTTTTGTCTTTGCTATTATTATGCAACTCCTTTGTTTGAAAAATAGGAAGAAATAGTTGATTTTTTTTACCTCTTAATCTCTAAACTAAATTTCTTTTAGATAAATAAATCCTTGCTAAAATATTTTTCATATTGGATAATTAAAATTATCTAATTTTTAGACTAATATGAATCTTGAAACATTCACATCTCTCTTCTTTTCGATTTTTACATGGAATACTGTTTATTATATTTCAATCGCTGTTATTATTGAAATACTTCTTAAATTATATTTCATGGGATCAATGAATACCAAGGATAGAGACATTCAAAATGAAATAATTCTCATTTTTATTTTAGTTTCGAATAAATTTAATGACTTAGCTACCAAGAATAAGGATTATT
>DAIQBE010000025.1:0-15003 GCA_036781325.1 Leadbetterella sp.
TTGACAATTTCTATTGGCGTACCTCCTGACTTGTCCAAATTAGTGCGACAAATTTAATTTGGAGATGTATTCCATTATTTTGGGGTTTATTGGTGTTCTGATTTTGATTTCTTTATTTGTAAGCTTATTTAACATGCGTGCATCAGTTATTTTTTTGCAATCTGTAATAAATCGTTTTATGGATGTGTTTGTTTTAAGCTCAATGTTTTTAGAAATTACCAATGCGATGAAGCTCATTAATAAATGTAGCTTAATTGGTTCTTCTTTAAAATGAAATATTGGCCTTGTTTGAAGGTCATTTTTTGAAATCCTAAATGTTTGTTCAATCTTATACAATTCATGGTATCTTTCAATTATAAGGTTATTTGTGGCGATTTTTTCGTTTAAATCAGTGTAATATCCCTTAACCCCAAGAAGTTTTTTGGTTTTGTCTATTAGTGAACTATTGAGCGTTATTTTTTCATCTTTGCTAGTTGTAAATTTAACTTTTTTGTTTTTTGATGGCTTCTCAATTACTAATTTTGCTTTCTGTATTTGCTTTTCCATCTCGTACTTATCTTTTCGATATCTCAAAGAGGAATAACTACATATCAAATAGCCATTTGGAGTGTTTATACGAATATTTTTACCATCTTCCCTAGCCAATTGTTGATCTATTTGCTCTAACAAAGCTGTAGAGATATTTCCCAACCTAGCCCCAACTATGTAATTTATTTTATGTTTTTGCAGTTCCTCTACATTGGTAGTGCTTATCATTGCCGCATCAGCAATAACTGTGAAATCTTGTACATTATGTTTTTTAATAAAGGCTTGAATAACAGGAATAATAGTATTTCCCTCAAAAGTGTTGCCTGCAAATATTTCATAATTAATTGGAAAGCTTTCTTTTGTGACCAGCAAAGCAACTAATATCTGTGGCCGTTGTAATTTGCCATCTTTCGAAAATCCAGGCTTACGTAGTTCGTCAGCTTCGAAAGTCTCAAAATATAAAGTCGTAACATCATAAAACAACATATCAAAGTTAAAATGATACTGTTTTTGAGCAAATTCTGTGATTCTATACTCTACCTTTTCTTTTAATAAAAACCAACTTGGAGCAACTTTATAATAATTTTGACGACGATGTTTAATGCCAAAATAAGTTTCTAGCAATTCAATTGAACGAAGTTTTGAAGCTGGTTCTAGGATACGTATAATAATCAAATCACGAAACAAACTATCTCCAATACCCTTCAAACCTAATTCATCAAATAATTCCAAAATTATCTCATAAAAAAAGGTATGATGGACGCCTAAAAACTCACATTGACTTAAATCTAGAATTTTACTATGCTGCAAATCACTAAAAAGCAATAATTGACGATTGAAATCTAATACAACTTGCTCAGCTATTTTTCTTAATCCTAAAATTTCATTTTCTGTATGTGCCGAACCAATGTGTTTTAAAATAATTCTTTTCCTTTTTTCATATCGAATCACTTGCACTGCAGAAGCACCAGAATTAGTCTTTACAACTCTAATATGTAGCATAAAATATCACCTTAGTGCGACAAATTTAAATATTTAATGAATTAACAAGCTGAATTTTAAGTAGTTAATCTTTCGCTTTGTAAATGGTGGACAAGTCAGGAATTATTTGTCGGCCTCTGGTACTGCAATTTTGGTTACTGCGTTAATTTCAATTCCAATAATTGGTTTAAAGTTTAAAGAAGCAGGCAAAATATTTTTGGAAACTTTAGGTCAACTTAAATTTCCTATTATTACAATTTCTGCTGTTTTGGGCTTTGCTTATATTGTAAATGACTCAGGAATAACCATTTCTATGGCAATAGCTTTAGCAACAACTGGTGTTGTTTTTCCATTTTTTTCTCCTATGCTTGGCTGGTTAGGGGTGTTTATCACCGGATCTGATACATCAGCCAATGCGCTTTTTGGTAAATTACAATCTTCAACTGCCACCTCCATAGGGGTGGATCCTGTAATTACGGTTGCGGCTAATGTTTCAGGTGGGGTGGTTGGGAAAATGATTTCCCCTCAATCGATTGCTGTAGCAGCGGCTGCTGGAAATTTGGTAGGCAAAGAGTCGGAGCTATTCAGATTTACCGTAAAACACAGTTTTATTATGCTATTTTTTGTCTGTTTAATTGTGATTGCTCAAGCGTATTTAATTACTTGGATTGTTCCAAAATATGAAATGATTGTGGCAAGTACAGCTATGGTAATTCCAGATTTTACAAAAGGGTATTATTATATTTTTGGATTGTTATTACTATTACTTGGACTATTTTTAACGCATCAGTTCTATAATAAAAAAGAAAGGAGCTAAGCCTAACTC
The DNA here is from genome assembly GCA_036781325.1 of Leadbetterella sp. Classification (GTDB taxonomy): domain Bacteria; phylum Bacteroidota; class Bacteroidia; order Cytophagales; family Spirosomataceae; genus Leadbetterella. The sequence continues at coordinate 2,336 of DAIQBE010000025.1, forward strand.
CTTTCTTTTCATCATCTAATATTTCCAATTTCTACATCAACTCGTCCAAAGCTCCAACCAGCATATTTACATGGTTTTTAGTTGCACTTTCTCCCATAATACCAACTCGCCATAATTTACCTGCAAAAGCTCCTAGACCGCCGCCCACTTCGATATTGTATTGATTTAACAATTTATTTCGAAGGACCAATTCGTCGTAACCCTCTGGCAGAAAAACGGAATTTAAATTAGGTAAACGATATTTTTCATCAACCAAAAATCGGAATCCTCGTTTTTCCAATTGCATCCTTAAATAATTATGAACCTCCTGATGGCGAGCCCATCGAGCTTCAAGCCCCTCTTCCAATACGATGTTTAATGCTTCATGTAAAGCATAAACGGAAGAAATTGGAGCGGTGTGATGGTAGGCACGTTTGGCGCCCGCCCAATAATTTTTTACCATTGTTAAATCCAAAAACCAAGATTGAACTTTTGTTTTACGGTTGTCCAAAACTTTTACGGCAGCTTCTGAAAAACTAATTGGAGACAAACCTGGAGGAGCAGATAGGCATTTCTGCGTACCCGTATAAATGGCGTCGATATTCCATTCATCAACTTTTAGTGGCATTCCACAATAGGAGGTGACAGCATCTACTACTAATAAAGCACCGGCTTCATGAACTAAATCGCTAATTTCTTTTAAAGGTTGCAATGCCCCTGTTGAGGTTTCAGCATGGACTATGGCAACCAATTTGGCTTTAGGGCAGCTTAATAATGCTTTTTTAATTTGATCGGGCTCGGTAATCTTGCCCCATTCGGTATCTACTCTTGTCACTTTTGCTCCGCAGCGTTCAGCTATGTCGACCATTCTTCCACCAAATACACCATTTGTTACAATAATGCAATCATCCTCAGGCTCTAACAAATTTACTAAGCAGGTTTCCATTCCGGCACTTCCTGGTGCAGAAACTACAAATGTGAGGGCATTTTCTGTTAAAAATGTTTGTTGAACCATATTTTTTATTTGATCCATCATTTCAACAAAGAGTGGATCTAAATGCCCAATTAAGGGGCTAGCCATAGCTCTAAGCACACGTGGATGTGCGTCTGACGGGCCAGGGCCCATTAAAACTCTATTGGGAGGGTTAAAATTATAAGTCATATTTTTTTATATAATTGATTTTAAAAAATTCTTTTTTTGAACAATAGATTTCAAATCACGTTACTTCATCCAATAACTTCAATATGGACTCATAATTTTTGCCAACTGCATCAGAAAGAGCCATTTCGCAAGTTTTTGACGAAGAATAATAGCCATCATATTCGCTTAGCTTCACTTCGTTTGCTTCAATTTTTGTTGCTGATTTGGTGAGTTCTGGATAGAAAAAACCTTTATCTCCACTCATGCCACAGCATCCAGCATAGGTTGGTATATCAGCCTGTTTAGCACATGTTTTTCCAATCAATTGCAATTTAGAAAGGCTACCCATTTTATGAACTGAGCAAACTGGGTGAAAAACAATTTTATCTTTTTGTTTTGAAATAGTTAAGTTAGGCAAAAGCTTGTCGGCTGCAAATTCTATGACATCAAAAAACGTCATTTTATCGAATCTGGCTTTATTTTCATCAGATAAAGTGTATCTACAAGTTTTCAAAGTTTGAGTGCAACTCGTTACATCCATCACAATTGGGAATTTTCCCTGTTCAGAATCAATCCACAGTTTTTCAATGGTTTGATTACTGGTAAAACTGTAAGCATCTGTATAGCCTTTTGAAGAAAATATTTGCCCACAGCAAGCAGTATTCGAATTACCAGAAGCCATCATTTTGATATTTGCTTTAAGGCACAGTTTTTCAAAAGTATTGAAAATATCACCTCCCATCATTCTATTGATACAAGAGCTAAAATAAACAATTTTTTCTTGGCTTTCCTTGCTCTCTTTACCTAAAAATTTATCCAAACCATAAGTTCCTAAGTATTTTGGTGGTTTATCTATTTGATTACTCCATAATGGAAAATTTGGGGCTACACTTTTTATTGTTTTGGTGAAATTTCTCATAAAATTTTCACCTAGAAATGTATTAAGACCCTGTCCAACTTTTATGGCAAATCTTGTTGTGCTTTCGGCAAGTGCAAAGTTTTTCGCTACCTTCAAAGCCATTTTATTTTCAAAAGCAGAATGGTTTTCACGTCTTAATCTTTTTACCAAATCACCGGTATTGATATCAACAGGGCAATTGTTGGCACACATGCCATCTACAGCACAGGTTGCGAGGCCATCAAAATTAAAGTCTTTCAGAAGCGCATCTCTGGTTTTTTTATCTCCAGCTTCATCCAATCTTTTTATCGCACGACGCACACCAATTCGGCGACGAGGGGTAAGAGTTACATCACGACTAGGGCAGCTTTGTTCACAAAAGCCGCATTCAATACATTTATCTACCTCTTCTTCTACAATAGGCATTACTTTTAGGTTGTGCACATGGGTTAATTTGTCCTCTGTAATAATAATTCCAGGATTCAACAGATTAGTAGGATCTATAAGATTTTTAAGCTTTTTCATTATTTGATAGGCCTCCGTTCCCCATTCGGTTTCAATATAAGCAGATACCGCCCTACCGGAGCTATGCTCCGCTTTTAGAGCACCATCATATTTATTAAGCACCAAATCAAATAAATCGTCGTTGAATTTTTCATAATGGTCAATGTCAATTTGGGTAGCATAAGATTGTGAAATGACAAAATGTAAATTACCATCTTTTGCATGCCCGAAAATGATACCGTTCTCATAGTTATATTTTTCAAAAAGCTTTTGTACATCTACTACGGCTTCACCCAATCTCTCAACTGGAAAGGTAAAATCTTCCATCAAAGCAGAAGTGCCTTTTGCACGCATTCCTGCTACCGAAGGATACATTCCCTTGCGAATTTTCCACATAATTGCTTGCTCGGTAGGGTTTTGTGTAAAAACAGGCTCAATTATTAGTGGTAGTTTTTCAAAAGTTGTTTTTGCATTTTCGTATTTTTCTAAAAGTTTATCTTGGCTTGTTTCTTGAAATTCACACAAAATTGATGAGGCATTTCCTGATAATTCTTTTAAAAAAGGGGGAACACCCGGCATGTTCTCCACTGAACGTAAAGATGCCCTATCCATAAATTCTAAAGCAGCAGCACCTGTTTTTATTAAATCAGCAATTGCATTACATGCTATTTCTGGGCTTTCGAAATATAGCATGGCTGTCATTTTAAAGGGTAGGTCGGGTACCGTATTCATAACTGCTTCCGCAATAAATGCCAAAGTACCTTCTCCTCCTATAATTAAATGTGCTAAAATATCTAATGGATGCTCATAATCCAAAAAGGCATTCATACCATAGCCTACGGTATTTTTTTGTTTGTATTTTTTACGAATTTTGGCAACTAGTGCTGTGTTTTCTAAGACTTCGCTTCGTAATGTTTTTAGGCCTTTGAAAATTTCTGTGGCTTCATTTTCGAATCGAATATAATCTTCTGGCTTTTCAGTATTGAAAATTTGTCCATTTGGCAATATAAAACTGATGTATTTGAGGGTATGATAGGCATTTTGTACTACCCCACAGCACATACCTGATGAGTTATTGGATAAAATGCCGCCCATCATACAAGCATTGATTGAGGCAGGGTCAGGGCCAATCTTGCGGCCATATTTTTTTAAAGCTACATTTACATTTGCCCCTATCACTGATGGTTCTACTCGGATAGTTTCACCATTGTTTTCGGGTAAAACGTTTCTCCAATAATTACTTAAATCTACCAAAATACCATCTGTTACACCTTGTCCCGAAAGGCTTGTGCCACCAGCTCGAAAGGTAATATGGATATTATTTTGATGAGAATATTCAAAAATTTTCTGGATTTCTTCCATACAATTGGGCTGCAAAATTGCCTTTGGAATCAAATAAAAGTGGCTTGCATCGCTTGCAAATGCATATCGGTCAATCAAACGGGTTTTAATACGCTCTTTAGGAAGGATTTTTAGAAGAGAATTCAACATTTTAATATAGGGTAGAGTACTTTGTGAAATTTAAATTTATTAATAAATATTGAAAAAAAAATCCTTATGGATTAATTTACCTAAAATCCTTATTTTTCTTTTTCCCAAGCTGATATTTAGAGCTACGGTTATGATTGAACTAAATTTTGGCTTTCACTTCTATTCTAAATTCTCTAATTTAAAATAATTACATTAGCTTTTTTGAAAAGTAACTGTTTTATCATTTCATTCTTCTGATTTACCGCCATTGTTACCGACTCCTTTCTTTTCTTTTTTTGGCATCAGTTTAGACAATTCTTTCTTTTGAGCGAGAATGTTTTTATCACCAATTAAATTTACCCATTCGTATGGGTCTTTTTTTTCATTATAGAATTCTTCCCCGCCTTTTGCATATCTTATGTAGCGGTAGTTTTCCGAGCGCACTGCATGGTTTCCTTCTTTATAGGTAGTCAAAGCTGGAATATTCCATTCGGCATTAGGATTAGCCAATAGTTTTTTGATGCTTTTACCTTCTACATGCGTAGGGGTTTTGAGTCCATTAAGTTCAGCTAATGTAGGGTAAATACTCATAAAGTCAACGGTTCTACTGCATTTTGTGCCCGGATTTGTAAGATTTGGGACTACCCAAATCAGTGGTGAACGGGTTGCCTCCTCCCACAGGGCAAATTTTCGCCAATGGTGTTTTTCACCTAAATGCCAACCATGGTCACCCCACAAAACAATCATCGTGTTTTCTTTTTCTGGGCTTTTTTCGTAAGCGTCCAATATAATGCCTATTTGAGCATCGGCATACGAAATAGTAGCTTGGTATGCTTGTACAGCTTCACGCCATTGTGTTTCAGATTGAATTTGAGCGTGCGTGTTTTTCGACATTTTTTTGCCTTCTTCTGGCAAATCTTCTAAATCGTCTTCTTTATAAGGCGGCAAAACAATTTGGTCTAAGGGGTATAAATCAAAATATTTTTTTGGAACATGCCAGGGCAAGTGAGGTTTGAAAAGCCCAGCTGCCAAAAAGATAGGTTTATCATGCTTTTTCAACAATTCAGAAGCTGCCCATTTTGCGACATGAAAATCGGCCAAAACATCATCTTCTGCATCTAATTGAGCCCATTTTATGCCACCAAAATTTCCTTTTCTTGAAATATTTTTATTTGGATTATTGGTTGGACTGTGGAAATAATAATCATATTCTTCTTCACGATCATACTCAACATGATAGATTTTACCACCACCTAAAACCGCATATCCATTGTTTTTGAAAAAAGTTGGCAATGTTATTCCTTTCGGAATTGCTATACGCCAATCGTCGTCATTATCGTAAATCCCTGAAGTACTTGGGCGTAGCCCTGACATCAATGCGGCACGGGAAGGGCAACAAACTGGTGCAGCGCAATAGGCATTTGTAAAGCTCAGACCCATTGCAGATAGTCTATCCATATGGGGTGTTTTTACTTGATTATTTCGCCCAAAATAACCAATCCAATGATTTAGGTCATCCACAGGGATAAATAAAACATTCATTTTTTTTGGCTCGACCTTTTTCTTTACATTTATCTGAAATGCCATTAGAGATATAATTGCTAGAACAAGGATAGCCGAATATTTTTTCATATTTATCGAATCAATTTAACATCATTATTGCTAAGGGAAAGGCTAAAAATTATTTGGAAAATTGGCCAATCAAATCGGGATTATTTTTAGCTATATAACTCATTAATGTACTCTCTAATTGATTGGCCTTAGATTTTTCTAAATTCGAAAGGTCATTTAGCTCCCCTAGATCTTTGGAAATATTATATAGCTCTATTTTATTTGTTTTCCAAAATTTTATCAATTTGTAATCACCCATAATCACAGCGGAATGCGGATAGGCTTTCGCAAACCTATGAAAGAAAAATGCCTTATTTGTTCGTTCTACTACGCCTTTTCCTTTGTTTTTTAAAACATTTGCAAAACTTCCCCCATCTAAATGTTTCATTGATTTATTGCTACCTGCAAGTTCGCCAAAAGTAGGCAACAAATCCCATCCCGCCACTGGCACCTCTGACTGGATGCTTTTTTGAATACCTGGTCCTTTCACAATAAAAGGCACACGAATGCCCCCTTCATACAATGTCCATTTTCCTCCTCGAAGCGGGAAGTTTCTCATTTGTTTACTAAAAGATGCCGGTAAGTCCAGTTTGTTATTTACGGGTGGAATAAATTCAACAGCACCATTGTCAGCCATCAAAACAATATAGGTATTATCTGCTATACCCAAGTTTTCCACCATTCTTTCCAACTCTCCAATCTTGGTATCTAAATCATAAATCATTCCTGCCCAAGCTGGATTGTCATGCTTTTTGCCTACAGGCTTTAATTTGAATTTAGCATAACTGTCTTTTCGTGTCACAAAATCTACATGAGTGGCGTAATGAGAGATCTGCAAATAAAAAGGGTTTTTAGAATTCACTTGATCTTTCATAAATTTTATAGCACGAGCATTTAAGCTATCCATTTGTTTAGGATTTTCAGAAATAAAATGCCTATCCCATTTTTCTTCTTTTTCTTCTTTTCCTTCTCCTGTATTTCCATTTTGATTTCCAGTGTCCCCATCGCTTTGGTCGTATCCCAATTGTTCTGGGGAAATTTTTGCTCTTAAATCCCACTTACCAAAATGTGCCGCTTTGTATCTATTGTCAATTCCTTTTAATACTTGAGGAATACTTTGGATGGCATTGGAATATTTTTTTGGAAAGTCATCATCGTCGCCCAACTTTAATGAAGTTTGCCCAAATTGAATACTTCTTCTCGTTGGGGAGCAGATAGGATCTGGTGCATAGCCCCTTGTAAATCGCATACTTTTGGAAACAAACTTATCAATATTAGGGGTTTCATAATAATCACTTTTTGAATCCACTAAATTGTCATCCATTTTGGAAGAAAAACAGGACCATCCTAAATCATCGGTTAAAATCAAGATGAAATTTGGACGATTGATTGCTTGATTTTTTGAAGAAACTCGAGAATTCGAAATTCCAAATAATAAAAAAAAGAGAAAGAAACTTATTTTCATTTTGCGTTATTTTAAAGTTATTTGCTCAAGCTAATTCAATTGTTTTTAAAATGGTTTTCTACTATTAATTTGAGGATTTCTAGGTTTGATTTGGCAATTTATTTAATTTTTTACCACTTATTTGGTTGCCCGATTATTTCAAGTAGGCATATTTTTGCCAAGGATCTTCTCCTTTTATTCTAGGGTCACCAGTCTCCATTAAATATTTTGTTAAAGCGTCTTTTAATTCTTTTTTTATTTTGAAATAAGACTTGTTCTCCGCCAGATTGTTGATTTGGTCTTTATCATTAGCGATTTTGTACAATTCTTCATTAGGGCGTTTACCAAAACTTAGCTGGTATTCTTTTGGGTATTTTTTCTGATTGATTTCGGTCACCATAAATTCTTTGGTAATTCCTGCATCTACATCGCCGTGGTAGGTGTTATTGGACGAAACAAAATCAGGGCCACCAGTAGGAAAACGGGTGGGTTCAAAATTTCTGATATATAGAAAATCCTTTGTCCGAATTGCTCTGGATGGATACGTGCCGTTGTTGGGTCGACAAATAGTATGGCGTTCGATGGCAGCAAAAACTTGATTACGATTTGGGTCAACAGTTCCTTCTTTTTGGGATAATAATATGGGTAAAAGGCTTTTTCCTGTCATTTCTTTTGGAATTTTTAGGCCAGCAGCCTCCAAAAAAGTAGGAGCAAAATCGGTATGACTTATAAAGTCGTCTATCACTCTTCCACCTTTTATTTTATTAGCCCACATTACAGCCAAAGGCATGTGTATGCCCCAATCGTATAAAGTTGTTTTGGCTCTTGGAAACGCCATGCCGTTGTCAGCAGTTACGACAATGAGCGTATTGTCCAGCTCTTTCATTTCTTCTAACTTCTTTATAATACGTGCAAGATGCTTGTCAAACCATTCGATTTCGTAATAATAATCCAATAAATCGGTTCTTACTTCTTTGGTGTCTGGTAAAAAGGAAGGGACATAAACGTCTTCTAATCTTTTGCCATTTCGCAAGCCAATTCCTTCATCGTAAACACGGTGTGGTTCAAAACAACCAAACCAAAAACAGAATGGAGCATCATTGGGTTTATTGGACAAAAATTGTGTAAAATTGGCTGTGTAATCGTTATTAAAAATTCCCTTTGGCACATTATCTGAGGTTTTCGAATTGTATTCTTTTCCTATTGGATTTCCTTTAAAACCCTGATAATTGGGCTTTCCTGGTTCCCAACCTTTGCCGGTGAATCCTACATGATAACCAGCCTCATTCAATAATTGAGGATAAACTTTCAAATCTGGCGGAAGAGAACCATATAAAAGACCAGCCTCTTTCACTCTCCAAATGGCTTGTCCACTCAATACGGCCGAACGTGAAGGCGTACACGATGGGGATGCAGTAAAAGAATTCGTAAATCGTATCCCTGACTTGGCAATCCGATCAAAAGCGGGTGTTTTCACCACCTTATCGCCAGCTAAACTGGTATGCAACCACGATTGGTCATCAGCTATTACAAAAAGGATATTAGGCTTTTTTGTTGATTTCTGGACGGCATTATGATTGAAACTAGAAAGGCATAGTAGGATTAAAATACTTGAAAGAAGGAATTTTGTCATAGATTTTTAATTATTTAGTTTAGGCAACCAGGTCAATTGTTTCCAATATGTTTCACCATCATTGGTTTGAGACTTTCCTTTCGTACTACGTCCATTTTTTACGTATTCTGTTAAAAGAGCTGTTAATTCTTTTACTATCTCTGGATGTTTTTCGTACATGTTTTTCGTTTCGCTAATATCATTTTTAAGATTATACAATTGAATTGGAGGCAATGTTTTAGCTTCTTCACTTTCGGGTTTTGGGTTACTCCAACCTCCTGAATGAGAACACATTATTAGCTTCCAATCTCCCTTTCGTATGGCGAAATTCCCATTTATTGAATGATGGACCATGGCCTCACGTTTTGGATAGCTTGGCTTTTGAGGAATAATTTCGTTTAAGAAACTAAAGCTGTCTTCAGCTGTATTGTCTTCTAATTTCTTTTTGAAAAGCTCGGAAATCGTTGCAAAAAAATCTGTAGTACAAATCAGCTGGGAACTGATTTTTGGCTTCTTTATTTCTTTTTCCCATGATACAATAAAAGGTACCCTATGCCCACCTTCAAAAATGTCAGCCTTTGTTCCCCTAAATTGCATAAATGGATTATGTCCTTTGTCAAGCTGTGCTTTTAAATCTCCTGCTGGCGAAAAACCATTGTCAGAAGTAAAAACAATGAGGGTATTTTCATAAACTCCATTTGCTTTCAACGTTTCAACCACTTGTTTCACAACTTCGTCAACCATCAAAACAAAATCTGCATATGGGGAAACTTGGCTTTTTCCAATAAAACTTTTTGAAGGCAAAACGGGTGTGTGAGGTGCTGGAAGTGGAAAATACAGAAAAAAAGGCTTGTCTTTATTAGCGTTTTGATTAATAAATCCTATGGCTTTTTCAGTAAATTTTGGTAAAACATCCTCATGTTTAAAATCTGGGGCTATTAAGCCAGAGCGATAAAATCTAATACCGCTTTCCGCCGGACAAGTATCTTTTGGGACAGCCGTGCATACACCGTTTTCAACATAGGTATAAGGATTCATATCTAAAGATCCAATTATACAGTATGAATAGTCAAATCCATAGGCATTTGGGCTATTTAGAATGGGTTTTGAGAAATCAATTTTTTCTTTACCTGCATCAATGTTTGGCCAGTCCCAGCCTAAGTGCCACTTGCCCACCACACCCGTTTTATAATCTTGAGTTTGCAAAAAACTACCAGTGGTTGGCCTTTTTGGATCTAAAAGACCTTTGTCATATCCATATAATACTCCACTTTTAAGTCTCGAACGCCAATTATATCGCCCAGTTAGAATTCCATAACGGGTAGGGGTACATACGGAGGAGCTTGTATTTGCATCTGTAAAAAGTACTCCATTTTTAGCTAATTTATCAATATTTGGTGTTTGAATTTTACTGCTAATATTATAGCTTGACACATCCCCAATTCCTAAGTCATCTGCTAGAATATAGACAATATTTGGTTTTAAAGTCTTTTGACACCAAGCAGAAGTAGTAAGAGTAAAAAGTATTAAAGCAAGCGTTTTCATATCAAAATGTTTTAAAGCTTAAATAGTTAATTGATTGAAGGAAAACATCCGCTTTCAAAATAGTTTCAGACAAAAATGGTTCTTTATTGAAAAACCCGTGGGCTTGGTTTTCAAATAAAAATAGGTCACAACGGCTTCCAATTTCTTCAATTCTTTTCTTAAACAGTTGGGCTGTTTCCACAGGAATCAAAATGTCTTTTGTTCCTAAAAAAAAGATAGTGGGAGGGAAGCCCTTCTGAATATTATGCATAGGCGAAAATTCTAAGTATCTGTTACCAATTCTTTCAAAACCATAACCGTCTTTTCCGTTATCAATTACTGGATTAAACAAAACCAGAACATTGGGTTTGGAACTAATCAAGAGATCGTCGGATGATTCATTAATAGATTCATTAGTAAAGCAAGCAGCAGCCAAATGTCCCCCCGCCGAACCACCAGAACCAACAATTCTATCTGGATTAATGCCTAGATTTTGTGCATTTTTTCTTAAATATCTTATGGCTGATTTCGCATCTTTTAAGCTTTCAAAAGGGCTTGTTTGGTGTTTTGTTTTTACTCGATAATCTATCAAAACACTTATTAAGCCTTTATTTGCATAATGCAAAGCATGTGGCTCAAATTGAGTAATTGAACCTCCGTTCCACCCTCCGCCGAAATAGAATACTATGGTAGGTAAGCTTTGCCCTTTTTGGTAAGAAGCTGGATAATAAATTTTTAAACCCAATTTTGAAGTATCTACCTGTTTATAGGTCAATTCAATTGGATTGATCTTTTCTTGTGAAAGGCCATCTGTAAAAAAGTGAACAAACAGGAAGAATGATACCAATCGGAAACAATTTAATAAGCTCATATTTAGGGTTGAATTTTTTAATTAAAAATATAATTAAGGTCTAAAAAGAATTAATTTTTGACAGAAAAACGCATTAATTCTTTATTATTTAAAGCCCTTTCAAAAATTGCCAAGCCTCCAATTTGTCCAACAAAAAAATTGCCCATACCTTTTTTTAAGAGCACGGCACCAACTGTGAAATCAGATCCGTTGTTGCCCATTTCTTCAGTAAATTGGTAAGGATTTTTAGATTGAATTAAGCCATTTGGATAGCCTTCAAAACCTTTTGTATTATTGATAAGTTCGGGTTCACGTTCCTCAAAAACCCCATTAAAATACGATTTAATATTTTTACCATCGTACGTAAAAGCCACACAAACCCACTCGTTGGCAGGTACTTGCTGTTTACTTGCCGAATAGTCTATTGAGAACGGAAAGGGGGGTGTGGGTTTTCCAGTATGTGAGACATGTCCACATACTTGATTTTTGCCATTGTAGTAAGGCAATGAAACAAAAAGACCATATTGACGTTTTCCACCGTCTTGGTACTCGTTCCACATTCCGCCCACAAAACCGGTTTGTTCGCCCGTCCATTTTAGCCAAGCCACCACCGTAACACCATGTTTGGGGCCGTAAATGTTCAACGCTCCCGTTTGGGTATTGGGCATCGACAGAAAGCTACCACTGCCAAAAACTGCAGAATAACCAGACAAAGGGCCTTCGTTGGTTCTTTGAATGCTACCATTGGTTTCTTTTAAAGGAAAATCTCCTTTACCAACAGCCTTTCTATTTTGGCCTTCTGGTTCTTTAAAATCCCAAAGAGCAACTAGTCCTTTAGTTTTTTTAATTAGATCAATTTCAATAGTTTTTTGAGCAATACAAAAGAATTGTGCTAAAAACAAAAGTAAAAAAAGGCAAGTTTTCATTTCATTTTTTCATTTTTCAGTCATAGATGGTGGTGCATCTTCTGTCTTGCTTCCCCATGTTTTATTTGGATTTTCTCCCATATTTAAAGTCAATTTTCCACCTTTTATTACTGTTTCATGTAAGACCCAAGGTTTATTCAATATTTGATTATTTATTTGGGCTGATTGTATGTAGACATTTTTTGAAGAGTTATTCTTAGCTTCTATGGTAAATTTTCCACCAGAATAGTATTTTGGATTTAAGTTAAAGGTGATTTTGTTAAAAATTGGGCTACTGATTTCGTAAAATGGTTTTGGCGAAGTTCCACCATTTACAGAAAAAATACCTGATTTCATAAGAACGGATAAACTACCCATTAAGCCTTGATCCTCGTCTCCGCTGTATCCATAATTTGGCGAAAGGCCGCTATATACTTTATCGATAACCTGCCTAGACCAGTATTGGGTTAGCCATGGTGAACCAGAATAATTGAACAAAAAAGCTGTTTGAATACTCGGCTGATTTCCATAATTGATATAAACCCGACGTAATTCTTCAAGCGTTTCTTTATCGTGCGATTTACCAGAAACAAAATCGTGTTTTGATGCTTCTTCAAACGAGGTATTGAGTTTTTTTGTGAAAATATCCCGACTTCCCATTAAATTAATTAAACCTTGTACGTCGTGAGGTACAAACCATACATATTGGGCTGCATTGCCTTCTTCCCAG